>JAITEY010000158.1 GCA_031281815.1 Desulfovibrio sp.
TTTGAATTGCGTTTTAAGCAAAAAGCCATTAATCCGGAGCCGTGGCTCGCATCGTCGTGAGCGGGCTGAATCCACCCGGAGGATTGACGCCATGTGTTGCGCAACGGACAGGGCATTCACCAAACACTCTTTCGGCGCGGGCATGCGCCGCCCGCAAAAGGCAGACGGAGGAGCGCGTCCCCCGCGGTATTCTTCAAGCCGCTCCGGCCAAGGTTCGATTGCATCCTTGCGCGGCGCGCTGATCCGTCCCCTGCTCATCCTGTGTTTGCTCCTGTTGCCGGCAGGCTCGGCGTGCAGCGCCGCCGGAGACCAGACCGCCGGCAAATACGGCGACCTCAAACGCTTCACCAGAGCCTATGACCTGGTGCGCAGCAGCTATGTGCGCGAGGTCGGCAACGAAGAACTGATGAACGGCGCCGTCAAGGGCATGCTGGAGTCCCTGGACCCGCATTCCACTTTCCTGAGCAAGGAAGACTTCAAGGAAATGCAGGAGGCGACCTCGGGTGAATTTTTCGGCATAGGCATTGAAATATCCACGGAAAACAACCAACTCATCGTCGTCGCCCCCATTGAGGACACGCCTGCGGACAAGGCCGGACTGAAGGCGGGCGACCTTATCCTTTCCGTAGACGGGCAGCCGACGCAGGACATGACCGCCCAGGAGGCCGTGTCCAAAATCCGCGGTCCCAAAGGCGAACCCGTGGAACTGTTGATCATGCACAAAAACGCGGCAACGCCGGAAAGCGTCAAAATAGTGCGCGACGCCATTCCCCTGATCAGCGTCAAAACGCGCTTCCTGGATGACGACGGTTTTCTCTGGGTGCGTCTGACCCGCTTCAACGACCGCACCACCAACGAACTGCAGGAAGCCCTGCGCAGCCAGGCGCAAAAAGCGCCGATCAAGGGGGTGGTGCTTGATCTGCGCAACAACCCCGGCGGGCTGTTCAAGCAATCCGTGACCGTGACCGACGTTTTTCTCAAGAGCGGCGGCATCGTCAGCATGCGCGGGCGCGGCGGCCAAGTGCTCGAAACGCACGACGCCAAAAGTTCCCCGACGGACCTCGAATGCCCGTTGGTGGTGCTGGTGAACCAAGGCACGGCTTCGGCCTCGGAAATCGTCGCAGGCGCCCTGCAGGACCACAACCGGGCCGTCATCGTGGGCGAACGCACCTTCGGCAAAGGCTCGGTGCAGAAGATCGAACCCCTGGGCGACGGCACCGCCGTCAAGATGACCATTGCCCGCTACTATACGCCGAACGGACGCTCCATACAGGCCGACGGCATTGTGCCCGACCTTGAAATCCCCTTTGAACCGCAACGGGAACAAGGCGCCAAGCCTGTGCGCTTCTTCGGCGCGCGCGAAAAAGACCTTTCCCGGCACCTGGAAAACAACGGCAAAAAAGCGGATGAAGAAGAGCGGAAAAACAAGGTCAAGCTTTTGGACGACGACACCAAAGCCCTGCTGGACAAGGACAACCAGCTGCGTATGGCCCTGCAGCTTGTCCGCAACCTGCCCAAAATTTCCGTCGTGCATGGAAGCTGACCGGCGACGCGCGCATGCCGCATGGCTGCCGGCGTAAAAAACCGCAAGGGCGGTAAATCGTCGAAGACCGGCGCGGGACCGGCTCCCCCGCGGAAATCTTCGGATCGCGCCGGGCAAAGTTTGTCTGCTTCCTCGTCCAAAAAAACCGGCAAGGGACATCGCCGCAAAAAAAGAGGAACGCGCGCGCCCGTGCTTGCGGCCTTTTTCGCCGGTCTGTTGCTTGCGGGCGTCGGGGTTCTGCTCTTCCATCACTTCATTGTCGGGGACCGGGCAGGCCCCCCTGCTTCACTGTTCCCCGCTTTCACAAGGCCTGAAGCGCCGTCTTCCGCGGCAAGGCCCGCAACGTCTCCTTCCGCTGCCGTGCCGCCGGCTTCCCGTTCCGCCGCAAAAAACCAGGCTTCTCCCTCCGCCGTAAGGCGCGAAGTTTCTCCGGTTCACAACGGCGCGGCAGAAGGCGGGGACCGGCGCCGCGAGGCGCACGACGTCGCCGGCCGCCGGGATCCGCGCCGCGAAGCGCTCGACACGGCGCCGGAAGCCGCCGATCCGGCAACGGAAAAGTCCGTGGCCGCGGCTCTTGCGGAGTTGCGGAATCTGCCCTTTGAAGAAGCGGGCACTCTGGATGCCGAGCCTCCGCCGTTCCAAGACTCCCCGGTGGTCGATCCGCGTGCGGGCAGGCCGGTTCCGTATGCGCCGGCGGCTCCGAATGCTCCTGCGCCGGCAACGCCGGGCACGGACGCGCCTGCTTCCGTTGCGCCGGGTCATGAGACGCCGATGTCCGCCGGCCGGGAGTCGCACGTGCCGGGCCCGGGCAGGGCGGGTCCGGCCGCGACGGAGCCGTCGGCCGCCCCCGTACCGCGCGGGCGCGACGCGCGCCTGTGCATCGTCATGGACGACCTGGGCGCGAAGCGTCAAGCCACGCAACGCCTGCTGGCTCTGGACTATCCGGTGACCCTGGCTTTCTGGCCGCACGGCCCTTTTACCCGTGAAGGAGCGGAAGCTGCCGCCGCGGCCGGCCGCGAAGTGCTCATTCATCAGCCCATGGAGCCTGTGGGCTATCCCGGCGTCCGTCCCGGTCCCAATGTGCTTCTGACCGGCATGGATCCCGGCAGGATACGCGCCGCCCTTGCCTCATCCCTGGCCGCCGTGCCGTATGCTTCGGGGCTCAACAACCATATGGGCTCACGTTTTACGCGGTCTGTCGCGGGCGTGGACACGGTCATTGAATTTTTGCGCGAACACGGGCTGTTCATGCTGGACAGCGTGACCCATCCCGAATCGGTGTTCGCCTCCGAAGGCCGGCGTATGGGCCTGGAGCATTACCGGCGCGATGTCTTTCTGGATGTGGAGCGGTCGCGCGCCGCTGTGCTGGAAGCCTTGCGCAAGGCGGAAAGCCTGGCCCTGCGCAACGGCAAGGCCGTGGCCATAGGCCACCCTCTGCCGGAAACGCTTGATGCGCTTGAACATTTCGCGGAAACGCGGAACAAGGGCATCCGCATTGTGCGTTTATGCGACCTGAACCGATGATTACCGACAGCCGGAGCAGTTTGTCATCATCGGTCGTAAGGTCCGTGCGCCGCTTGGGCGCGAGGCGAGGCCGACCGCGTTTGCAAGGATTTGCAGGCAAATCCTTGCGGAGCGGATGGATATTTTCAATATCAATCCGCTCCGGGATGTTTAACTTGTTATGCGTACATCGGTAATCAGCGGTTCCTTAAGTCGCCGGGCGCACGGTCACCACGGGGATGGAGGAACTTTTGACTATCCTTTCGGCTACGGAGCCGAACAGAATGCGGTCGATGCCCGCGCGGCCGTGCGTGCCCATGACGATGAGGTCGGCCCCGCAGCTTTCCGCCTGATTCAGGATTTCCTCGGCTGCATAGCCGTTTGCGACTTTGCCTTCCGCCTCGATGTCTTTAAAGTTCTCCTCCACGAATTCTTTCATATTCTGCTCGGCGCCGGTCACAATTTCCGAAACAAAATTTTCTATGGAACTCGGCGGCACATGAAAGCCGACATACTGGGTCAGGGCAGGCGCGATGTACACGGCCACCACTTTGGCGGAAAAGGCTTTGGCGAAAGCGACGGCGTGTTCGGCCACCACCTCGCTGTGTTGGGAGAGGTCCAGGGCGCAGAGTATGGTCTTGATGTTCCGCATGACGACCTCCTTCGGCAAAGGTTTGCGGATTGCGGCGCCTCGCTGCGGAGCAGTCCGGCCGGGGCGTGTTGCGCCGGGATGTTCCCGCGCGTTCCGTCCGCCGGATTGCCGCAAGGCAAAAGCGTTTTGCCCGCGGGCGACGCTCCCCGGACGCACCGAGCTCCCTCGGGAACCCGCTGTCCGGTACATAAACCATAGCGCATTGCCGGCCTTATCACAAGCGCAGCGGCATTCTTTGCCGCAAAGACGGGGAATATTTTTCCCGCGGGCAGAAAGTTCTTCTTGCGGAGGCCGCGCAGATCGGGCAAGTATGCGGAAATACGCCAAGGCGGCCAGCCCGCGCTCCCGGCAAAGATTTTGCATAGCATCTGCGCAGCGGATGTTTTACTCTACATAAAGGAACCATGTGCTGAAGGAACGTGTGATATGAAAATCAGCAATGAACAACTGCAGGCCGTTCAGGAAATCCGGACGCAACGTCCGGCGACGCAGCACGCCGACACGGGATTCGACCGTATCCTGACCCGCGAGCTGGACAACGGTCCCGCGCAGGGGACGGACGCCTCCGGGCGGACCGCTCTGCCTCTCCCTCCGCAGATTCTGCCGGGACTCGAAGCGGGCGGGGTCGCCGGAACAGGCACGGCGCTTCCGGCGTTCTCTGAAGAAGCGGCGGACATGGTCGAGAACGTGCTGACCGAACTTGAAGGCTATGCCGCGCAACTCGGCCGCGCCGAAGCAGCCGACCTGCGCACGGCCTTTGCTTCTCTTCAGAATATGCAGGAAGGCATAAGCGGATTCAGGCAACGTTTTTCCGGTGATTCCGGAGGGACGGCGGGAGACCTGATCGACGAACTGGACGTTCTGGCCGTGACCGAGAAGTTCAAGTTCAACCGCGGTGACTACTTGTAGGCCGCCCGGCGGCGGAACGCGCATCCTCTCCGGTCTGGGCCAGCGCGGCCTCCAGCGCCTCCAGCCCCGCCAGCGCGGCGGCGAGACGAATCTCATCCCTGTAGCCTGCGAAGGTCCGGCAAAATGACGCGATTGCCGGTCCTTGGGGATGGGCGGCAAGGTTGCGGGAAGGGTAGGCGGCCGTTGCGAACCAGACGGTGCCCACGGGTTTTTCCGCGCTTCCGCCTCCGGGGCCGGCTATGCCGGTGACGGCCAGAGCCGACGCCGCCCCTGTCGCCGCCAACGCTCCGACGGCCATGGCCTCGGCCGCGGGGCCGCTGACCGCGCCGTGCTCCGCGAGCAGTTCTTTGCTCACGCCCAACACCCGCGTCTTCACACTGTCGGAATAGGCCACGATGCTCCCGCAAAACCAGCGCGAACTGCCGGGAACGCCTGTGCATAACGCGGCGGCAAGACCGCCTGTGCAGGATTCCGCCGTACACATCGTCATGTTGCGGGCCAAAAGTTTCTGGCTCACCCGGCCGATAAGCCATAGACCTTCTTCTGGAAATTCCATACGGTACGCCTTGTGTCGAGCGCTGTTTCCTGATGCGCAACCGGGTGGCCGCGCGGAGGGAAAACAGGATGCCGAACGCCTTTTTCAGTGTACCGCACAGACGCGGACTTAGGCAAGCACTCTTCGGCCCGCTCTGCCCGTCCGGTATTGCCCCGTGTATTTGCCGGGAGCACGTTTTTCCAAACACAGATGTCCCGGAATCGGGCCGTCACGGGACATCAAGCAATCACAGTGCCGAAAATCGTACGCTCCGAGCAAGACCTATGCCCAAAAAAGCAGATCCGGCAGACGCATTCCGGTATCCGTCTACAGCATTGCCCCGTGTACCCGTGCAAAAAAAAGCCGCAGCCTGCGGATTCGGGCAAATGCGCTTCGCCTGCCCGGCACGGTTCCCGTTTTCCGCAGCGGGTCTGTTGCGTGCGGCGGTCTTTGCCTTTCTTGCCGCGCTTGCCCTGTGGACGGGAGCCGTCCCCGCGGATGCGGAGCCGGTGCGCGTGGTCTACGGTTTCGACCGCGAATTCGCGCCGTTCACATATGAGGAAGAAGGCGGCAAACCCGCCGGGTTCGAAATAGAACTGGTGGACGCCGTGTTCCAGGGCACCGGCGCCCAAGTGTTTCACCGGCCCATGCCGTGGTCGCGCGTCGGCCTGGAACTGGGCAACGGCGGCATCAATCTGACTACGGGCATGGTGCGCACGGAACAGCGTGCCCGGTTGTATCTTTTTTCGGAGTACCCGCTTTTCCGTCTGCAAATCCGTTTGTTTACCAAGTTGTACAATCGCCGTCCGTCCGTTGATCTGTTGCGCGGGCAGTCGGTTTCCGTGCAGCAGGGCAGTTATTCGGACACCTTGCTGGAGCAGTACGGCGGATTCAATATCAAGAAATTCAAAAGTCGGGCCGAGGCCGTGCGCGCCCTGCACAGCGATGAAGTGCAGGCGTATTGCGGCCCGGTGCAGAACACGTATTTTCTCATCAACAAACAGCGCTACGGGGCCATAACCACCATGGGCACACCGCTGGGCATCACGGAAATGCGGGCGGCCTTCAACCGGAGCAGGGGAGACATTCAGAGCCTGTTCGATGAGGGACTGCGGCGCGTCGTCGCTTCGGGAGAATACGACCGCCTGTATCGCAAATGGTTCGTGCGCGAATTGAACGACCGGGAAAAGGACCTGATGCTGCGCGCCGCGACCTCGGCCGCCGTGCCGGCGTATGTCCCTTACGGCCGCAAGGGTTCCGGCGCGGCCGTGCTCACGGCTTCAGGCAAAGTCTACACGGCCTGCAACATGGAAAACGCGGACCCGCTCCTGCACCTTTCCGCCTTGCGCGGCGCCGTCGCCAAGGCCGTGTCCGACGGAGAATTCGAACTGCGGGCCGCGCTGCTCACAGACCCTTCCGGCACGCCCCTTACATTTTCTCCGGAAGATTTGCAGGTGCTCAGTGAATTCGGCCGGGGCGTGCTGATCCTCAGGGGAAAAGCGAAAGACGGGCTTGAAAGCGTCATGCTCTCCCAATTGTTGCCGAATCCCGTGCGCCGGGACGTGGAAGGCATGCAGTCTCATGCCGAGGAAACGCACTGACGGAGAGACTTGACTCCCGGCAATGCCGGGAATACTTTCCCTTCATGACATCAGGCCTGCAACAGTATTTGTCCGCGCCCGCCGCGGACCGACTACGGAGAACATAATGCGCATCTGCCTGTACGGCTGCCTGGCGGCACTGCTGCTCGCGCTTGCGGCGCCGGGGGCCGCGGCCGGTCCCGCCGGGCCCGAAGACGTCAAACGCATCGACGCGTCGGGCTTGATCAATCTGGTCGCCGCCGAAAACGGCAAGGTTGTGGTCGTCAACATTTTCGCCTCCTGGTGCCCGCCCTGCCGGGAGGAAATTCCCGGGCTGATCAACCTGCGTAAAGATTTCCCCGCCGACAGAGTCACCTTTATCGGCGTTTCGGTGGACAAAGAGCCCAAGGCCCTGTATGCTTACATGGGCGAGATGTATATCAACTATCCCGTGCTGCTGGCTGCCGGCGACTTTCTGCAGCGGACGGGGGTGACTGCCGTACCTCAGCTTCTGGTCTATGACCGCAAGGGCGACTTGCAGATCAACCACCGCGGACTGGTGCAGGAAAGCGTCCTCCGTTCGGCGCTGAACAGACTGCTGAAAAATGCCCCGTAGCGCCGTGGAAACGGTACTGAGCAGCGCCCGCGTTGCGGATATCAAAGATATCCACGCTCTGCTGCTGAAGGCGGCGGACAAGGGGAGGCTTCTGCCCCGGTCCCTTGCGGACCTCTATCAGCATACCCGCGATTTTTATGTGCTTAAAGAACGGGACGGCCGCCTGATCGGCTGTTGCGCCCTGTCCGTAGTCTGGGAAGATTTGGCGGAAATACGCTCGCTCTATGTGTGCGAAGGGGCGCGCCGGCACGGTTCAGGCAGCCTGCTGGCCGCAGCCTGCATGCAAGAGGCGCAATCTATGGGCGTCGGCAGGCTCTTTACCCTGACCTACGAAACGGGCTTTTTCGCGCGTCTGGGGTTCCGTGAAACGGACAAGGACGTCCTGCCGCAGAAAATATGGGCGGACTGTGTGCATTGCCCCAAGTTCCCGAACAACTGTGACGAAACGGCCATGCTGTGCCTTTTGTGACAGGAACAACGGGCGGAAAGGGAGTGGGTGGCCGTGAACTGCGGGCATGAAAAAAGCGTGATGTTCGAGGCCGGGGTAATTCAGGAACGCGTGGCGCAGATGGCGGAACGCATTACCGCCGACTATGCCGGCAAAGATTTGCTGGCGGTCTGCGTGCTCAAGGGCGCCTTCATGTTCTTCGCCGATCTGCTGCGGCGCATCCCCTTGGAGCTGGAAACGGATTTTGTGCGCATCAGGAGCTACGGGGCGGGTGATGCGTCCTCCGGCCGGATCGAATTGACCAAAGATGTGGAATGCGCCGTGACGGGCCGGGATGTGCTGATCGTCGAAGATATTGTGGACTGCGGCCTGAGCATGGATTTTTTGCTGCGCGAATTTCGCGCGCGCGGGCCGAAATCGTTGCGTCTGGCCGCATTGATTGATAAGGTAGAGCGTCGGTGTGTGCCGGTCCGCGTCGACTACGCGGGTTTTGTCGCGGACGCCGGTTTTCTCGTGGGCTACGGACTGGACTATGCCGAACAGTACAGAACATTACCCGCGATTTTCCGGCTGAACCTCCAACCCTGACTCGTTGCGCTCATGCTTGTTACCTGCTCCAGATGCGACACCACCTTTTCCCTGCCGGACGAACTGTTCAAGCCGGGGAGAAAGGTGCGCTGTTCCAACTGCCGCTATGTTTTCCCGCTGTACGTCCAGCCTGTCGTGCAAGCCGGGCCGGCCGACCTGCCGCCGCTCTCCGCCGATGCCCGACCCGAGCCCGCGCCCCGGGTCCGTTCCCGCAAAGCAATGAGCGCGATACTTTCGCTGGCGGCGGCGGTACTGCTGGTACTCCTCGGCTACGGGGGCTACCTGCTGTACGGTGTGCTGTTCCCGGCTCCCGGCAACGCTCCCGATCAGACCGCTTCCGCGCCGGACGGCGCGCGGGCGGACTACGAACGCCGCATCAAGAGCATCGCGCTGGAGGACATCCGCCAGTTTCATGTGGACAACGCCTCCGCGGGCAGGATGCTGGTCATTCAGGGCATGGCCGCGAACCGCTCCGACGTGAACAAGGACTATATCGCTGTGGAAGCCTCCCTGCTGAACGCCGACAACAAAGTTCTGAGTAAAGCGGAACAACTGTGCGGAGTGCCGCTGACCCTTTTCCAGCTTCAGACCCTCGGGCCGACGGAACTCAAAGAGGCCCTGAACAGCCGTGTTGCCATCCTGACCAACAATACCGACGTTCCGCCGGGCGGCAAGACGCCCTTTGTCGTTATTTTCCCTTCTCCTCCCAAAGATGTGCGGACCTTTGAAGTCCGCGTCATTGAAGCCCGAGATTCTCCCGCCCGCCGGCAGGACGGCTAGACTTCGGGGGTACGGGCGTTTGGCCAAGCTCCGCGAACAATACCGCTGCGCGGCCTGCGGCTCGCGTCTTGCGCAATGGCAGGGACGTTGCCCGGAGTGCGGCGCATGGAACACGCTTGAACCCGTGCAGGTCCGGGCAGGTTCCGGCCGCGCGGACGGAACGCGCCCGCAGCCGGAAGCAGTTTTGCGCCTGTCCGAAGCGCCGGATGCCGCCGGGACCGTATTCAGCACCGGCACGGAAGCTCTGGACCGCATTCTCGGGCAAGGCTTCGTGCCCGGTTCCTGCATGTTGCTGGGCGGCGAGCCGGGCATCGGCAAATCCACGCTGCTCTTACAGGCAGCCGGTGCCGTGGCGGCTTCCGGACGGCGCGCGGTTTACCTCTCCGGGGAAGAATCCCTGTCCAGGCTCCGGGCGCGGGCGGAACGTCTCGCCCTTTTGCACGAGCACCTGTACGCCGTGTCCACGACCAGACTGGAAGATTTGTATCCTCTGCTGGACGGCGACCCGCCCGCTTTGCTGATTATTGATTCCGTGCAGACATTGAGCACCGCATCGGCGGAAGGGCTGCCCGGCAATGTGAGTCAGGTGCGGGCCGTGGCGGCGGATCTGGCCGAGCGGTGCCGGCGCTGTAATACGGCCGTGGTTCTGGTCGGCCATGTGACCAAGGACGGCAGTCTGGCCGGACCGCGACTGCTGGAACACATGGTGGACACGGTGATTTCCCTGGAAGGCGACAGGGGACGGGAGTTCCGCATCCTGCGGGTACTGAAGAACCGTTTCGGGCCGAACATGGAGATGCTGGTGTTCAGAATGCTCGATAAAGGCCTGGAACCTGTGGAAGACCCGTCTACGGTCTTTCTCGGCGCGCGCGATGCTTCGCTTTCGGGGGCGGCCGTAGTCATGGCCATGGACGGGCGCAGACCTCTGGCCGCGGAGGTGCAGGCGTTGGTCACGCGCAGTTGGCTGCCCGCGCCGCGCCGTGCCGGTCTCGGCTTTGACGTGAACCGTCTGCACCTGTTGCTGGCCGTGTTGGAAAAGCACCTGCGTTTGTCCTTTGCCCAGTCCGACATCTACGCCAAGCTCGGCGGCGGCATGAAACTCATGGAGCCGGGCATGGATGCCGCGCTGGTGGCGGCGGTCCTTTCCTCGTACTATGATGTCCCGCTGCCGGAAAAAGCGGTATTCTGGGGCGAAGTGGATCTCAACGGGCGCCTGCGCCCGGTGGAAGGGCAGGATTTGCGGGAACGCCAAGCCCGGCGCCTCGGCTATACGCCGCTGGTGCGGCCTCCGGTCGGGCCGGGTGAGCAGGACGGCGGCTTCGGCAGCATCGCGCAGATACGTCAAGCTTTTTTTGCCCGCAAAGCCGGCCCGCCGTCGCCCTCCAAAAACAGATCGTAATGCAGAGGCTTACGTCGGATGGTGTTATAGACGAGACGGTCGTGCCGGATATGATTGTTACTCAAGAAATTTTCATCACTATTTTTGAGCGGAAAGCGAGGAAAGGCGGAGAGAGCAAGCGAACATACGAACATACGTCTTAAAAAATTTTTTGCGGAGGAGCTTCGGCATGACACAGACCCTCAAGGAACTTTACGGTGATGTCTATACATACCAGTTTGTAGGCTTAATCGGCAATATAGCCTTGGCCCATCGGGTACTTTTCTGGAGCGTCAAAGAAGAAAATGCGGAAAGTGGGGACAAGGCAAAGCTCTGCTTCTGTTGGGGGAAGTACAATGCCCTGAATTACACACCTCAAGAGTGGCTTGAGCATGTCGACCGTTGTCGGGAAGACGGCCGCGTTACCTGGAAGACTCCCGAAGAAATCGGGGAGATGACAAGGACTGAATTTGTGCTTTTTCTGGCCGAAACGGCTTCGCGTTAGAGCGTTTTACGCTTGAGATTGCCGCTCAGTTGAGTATGTAGCGCATGGGATTGACGGGCACGCCGCGCACATGCACCTCATAGTGCAGATGCGGCCCCGTGCTGCGCCCGGTATTGCCCACCAGACCGATGACGTCGCCGCGCTGGACGTAATCCCCCACCTTGACCGAAGATTTGCTTAAATGTCCGTAACGGGTGGCTATGCCGTTGCCGTGATCAATGACGATGCACAGCCCGTATGCCCCGTCCATGGCGGAAAAGGTGACCGACCCGCGCGCGGGGGCGCGCACCGGGGTCCCGATGCGGTTGGAGATGTCCAGTCCCTGATGCATGCGTCCTGCCCCGGATAACGGCGACCGCCGCCAACCGAAACCCGAGGTCAGGGTACCCCTGACCGGCCAGATGGACGGGGTGGACAACAGCGAATCCTTGTTCAGACGCAGCATAGTTATCAGCGTCTGCTGGTCCGCTTCCTCAAGCCGCACGGCATCGACAAGCTCATCCACCAGACTGTGCGCGCGCCGGAGAAACAGTTCGCGGTGCCGGGCGAGGAGCAGGGGGTTGTTCAGATCCCCGGACGAACGGGAAGACTCCTCCCCGTTCTCTGCGGATTCTTCAGCCGTGTCCTTGTCCACATTCAGGAAAACGCGCAGCTTGGAATCAAACTGCTGCACCCGGCGCACATCCTGCTCAAGGCTCTGCAGTTTTGCGGTGAAACTGAGAATCTGACCGGCCTGCTCCCGCAACAGCCTGTTCGCTTCGTCCAGTTTATGCCGCAGTACGGCGGATTCCGTGTAATAACTGAAAAAATAGACGGCTGATCCCGCCGAGCCGCACAGCAGCAGAAAGAAAAAAACACCGAGCCAACCGCGCAGGCGGAGTTTTCGGAACCCGCCTTCACGATCTTTGAAGATGACTATGTGATAATTCTTGAACAATAATCAACTCGAAGGACGCATCGGAGTCGTGTCCGAGGCAGTCCGGGGGTTTCGGGAGGCATAAGACTCCCGCTTACGGTCAAGGTCGCACCGGGCTGCGCCCGGAGCGGCCGGGGGAAGGAGCAGGCGCTTCCCGTTGCGTTGCCGGATGCCTTGGATTCAGTCGCGGGTTTTCTTGCGCTTTCTGTCCAGAATTCCGTGGGTCAGCCCGGCCGCCAATCCTGCTACAGCGCCGAACCCGGTCGCCATAAACAGGCTTTCGGTGTAACCGAAGACGGAACTCAGGGCGCCGACGGCACCGCCGATCAGTATGCCCCTGCTTATTCTGTCGCTGATGTTCATAACGCGCGTGACCTGTTCGGGATTGTCGCAGAGGCTAAAGAACGAACGTCTTCAGCCGTTCCATGGCTTCGCGGGTATCGGCGGCATTGCCGAAGCCGGTCATGCGGAAGCAGCCCCGGCCGCTCGGGCCGAAACCTGCGCCGGGGGTGCCCACAATGCCCGTCTCCCGCAACAGTCTGTCGAAAAATTCCCAGGAGTCCGTGCCGTCGGGCAGCCGCACCCAGACATAGGGGGCGTTCACGCCGCCGCTCACGGTCAGTCCCTTGCGCAGGAATCCATCGCGAATCAGTCCTGCGTTGCGCATGTAGGCGGCGATCAGAGCGGCGCACTCCCGTTTGCCTTCCGGGCTGTGGACAGCCTCGGCCGCGCGCTGCACAATGTACGGGCAACCGTTGAACTTGGTGGTTTGCCGCCGCATCCAGAGACCGTGCAGGGCCGTTTTGCCCGACGAGCCGCGCGCGTTCCGGCAGACAAGCGCGCGGGGCACGACGGCAAAGCCGCAACGCAGGCCGGTAAAGCCCGCTTTTTTGGAATAGCTGCGGAATTCCACAGCGACCTCCCGCGCTCCTTCAATCTCATAGATACTGTGCGGGATATCGGATTCACTGATAAAGGATTCATAGGCGGCGTCGAAAAAAATCACGCTCTGCTGCTCCCGCGCGTAGTCCACCCATTGTTTGAGTTCCGTGCGCGTCAGCACTCCGCCCGTGGGATTGTTGGGGTAGCAAAGGTAAATGATGTCCGGCCTCTCGCGGGGAAGTTCCGGGATAAAACCTTTGTCCGCGGTACAGGGCAGGTAGATGAGCCCCGTAAAACGCCCGTCGGCATCCGGCGCTCCGGCCCGGCCGGCCATCACGTTGGAGTCGGCGTAGACGGGATATACGGGATCGGTGAGGGCGATGCGGGCGTCGGCGGCGAAAAGTTCCTGAAAATTGCCGATGTCGCTTTTTGCGCCGTCGCTTATGAAAATTTCATCCGCATCAATGCCGAGTCCGGCGAAAGCGTCGGCGACAACGGCCTCGCGCAGGAAGGCGTAGCCTTGTTCCGGGCCGTAGCCGCGAAAGCCCGCCGCATCGGCCTGTTCGTCCACGGCCTTGTGCAGGGCGCGGATCACGCTCGGGGGCAGGGGAGAGGTCACGTCGCCTATGCCCAGGCGTATGAGTTTACGGGAAGGGTTGTCGGCGGCATAGACGTTCACGCGGCGGGCTATTTCCGAAAAAAGGTAATTGCCGGGCAGATTCAGATAACAGGCATTGACGACGCTCATCAACAGTTCCTTGTCGCGCCGGACGTCGTCCGGGGCGGGAGGGTCCGCGGGGGCGCTGTTTCCCGCTTGCGTGGGGCGAGTATCTGCCTTTTAAGCAGAGAGTCGCAGGTTCAAGGCGCTGCCTCCCGCTTGCGGGCGGGGCCGCGCATGGTTCAGCCAAGGTACTCTTTACCACAATACCGGCCGGCGTCAATACGGCGGTTGATGCCGGCGCAAGCGAATGAACATTGACAACGCGTTGCAATAAGTGCTGTTTATACGATTGCGCCTACAAAGATTACGCTGCAATTGCAATGAGTCGGAGCGCTCACTCGATTGCCCTGCGGTCGATGCCGAAAAAACGCCGGGCGTTGTCGCCGCATGCCGTCCACAGGTCGGCGGGCGGCATGTTTCTGGCCTCGGCCAACGCCGCGAGGACATAGGCCGTCCAGGCCGGTTCGTTGCGTCTGCCGCGCAGGGGGACGGGGGCGAGGTAGGGGCAGTCGGTTTCGGTCATCAGGCGGTTAAGGGGGATTTCCGTCGCGGCAGCGCGCAGATCCCTGTTGGCCGGGTAGGTCAGCGGACCGGGCAGCGATATGTGCCGGCCTTCGGTCAGTATGCGCCGCGCCGCGTGCGTATCGCCCCCGAAACAGTGCCAGAGCAGGGGATACCCGGCAAACCCTTCGGCGTCCAGAAGGGCGAGGGTATCCTCTTCGGCGTCACGGCAATGGATGACCACCGGCAGATCCAGTTCGCGGGCCAGCCGCAACTGCTTGGCGAAAACCTCTTTCTGGACGCGGCGGGGGCAGGTGTCGCGGTAATAGTCCAACCCTATCTCGCCGACGGCCCGGATGCGGGTGTCGCTTTTCACCGCGTCCCGGATGCCGTTTTCCGCGGCGGCATCGTAGGTGTCGGCCTCATTGGGGTGGATGCCCAGGGTAAAATAGATGTCCGGGTAGGCGGTGAATATCTCCCGTCCCTGTTCCCAGGCGTCGGGGCCGAGAAAGACTTGGATGATCTGGGCCACGCCGGCGGCGGATGCTCTGGCGACGACCTGCTCCAGATCTTCGCGGAAGCGGTTGTCGTCCAGGTGGGCGTGCGCGTCCACCCCGGTGCGGGGCAAGACCGGGGGCGGGAAAAACTCCTGCGTTTTTTTCGCGCTCATGCCCGTGTCCGCCGTTCGCGAGCCGCGCCTTTCAACGCGGGGCCGAACGTATGCGTTTTCTTCGCGCTCATGCCCGTGTCCGCCGTTCGCGCGCCGCGCCTTTCAGCGCGGGGCCGAACGTCTGCGTTGTCTTTGCACTCATTCCAGATGCTGCCTGTATTTGAAGGATTGACGCAGGGTATCCCGGTCCACGAATCTGACCTCCTGGGCCAGATTGATACCCTGGGCCAGACGGGAAACGCTCAGGTCCGGGCGTCGCCGGCGCAGGCGGGCGCACAGCAGGGATTCCGCCTGTTCGGCCTCTACCGTTGCCCCGAGAGCCAGCACCACTTCTTTTATTTCTTCGCCGGCGACGCGTTCGTCCAGACGGCGCAGATCGGCGCCGTCATCGCCGATTTCGGTTCCGGCCGCGGCGGGCAGGCTGCCGAGTATGAAGTAGAGGCCGGAATAAAAACCGCTGTTCTCAATGGTCAGCATACTGTCCCAGTCGGCCGTCACACAGAGCATATCGCGGTTGCGCGCCGGGTCGGTGCAGAGGGAGCAGGGGGTGACGTCGGTCAGCGCGCCGCACTGCGGGCAAAGATGCAGTCTGTCGCGCAGGTCGTAAACGGCCGCGCCGAGGCGGCGTGTTTCTCCCTCCGGCCAGCGCAGCAGGGTCATGGCCGCGCGCAGGGCGGACTTCGGCCCGAGGCCGGGCAGACGGGCGAGTTGGTCCACCACGGCGGACAAGGCGTCGGGCAGCTTGCGCGTCATCTTCGGTCAACGCCGTCCGTGGTCCACATAGCGCGCATCGCCGAAATGCGCGAGGACTTCCTGCACCATGGAATGTTCCATGACCGCCTTTTTGTCGCCCTTATCGCCCTTGTTTCCCGTGTCGCCCCGGGTCTTTTTTTTGGCTGTTCCGGGCGGGCGCGTCTCCCGTGCGGGACGACGCTCTCCGGGGCCGGCGGGCGGGGTAAGAAGGAGGGGCACAGTCTGCGGCCGGTCGGCCGTCCGCGATCCCTGGGAGGCGGCTTCAGCCTGTGGAGCAGTTTTGATCTGCGGGGCGGCTTCCGTCTGCGTCGGGAAAGAGGGTGGAGTGGAAGCCGCCGGAGCAGGCGCGGCGCTCGCCTCGGAAAGGTCGGAGTCACGCGTCGGCAGTACGGCCGAAATCGAAGCTCCCGCGCTGAAACGGTCGAGTTCGCGCATTGATGATTCGGCCGGAACCGTAGCTCCCGCGTCGGAAAGGGCGGGGCCGCGCGTCGACGCGGCCGAAACGGCTGCGTCCGGCCGAGAAAGTTCGTGCGCCGAAGCAGCCGGAGCGGCCTGCATTTCCGCTACTCCGGCCTCATGCGCCGGGGACGACGCGGGCGCGACCGGCGAAGGAGCAACGGGAACGGACGCGGAAGGGGACAAGGCGGTTTGAATTTTCGTTACACCGGGTTCATGCGCCGGGGACGGCGCGGGCGCGACCGACGCAAGCGCGACCGGCGAAGAAGCAACGGGAACGGACGCGGAAGGGGACACGGCGGTTTGAATTTTCGTTACACCGGGTTCATGCGCCGGGGACGGCGCAGGAGCGACCGACGCAAGCGCGACCGGCGAAGGAGCAACGGGTGCGGACGCGGAAGACAGGGCGGGCCGGGGAAGCGCGGCGGTAGTTGCCGGAATGCCCTTGCGCCCCAAGGCGGAAAGGCTTTCAAGGGACAGCAGGCGCGGCAGCATGGCCAGATTGAAGAGCAGCAGTTCCAGGGCAGGGGCCGGTTCCATGCCGGAAAGCACCCTGCGCTGCCCTTCAAGGGTCATTTGCCAGCATGCGTGGAGATGCGGCAGGGAAAAATCGGTGCAGGCGGCAAGGTATGCGCGGGCCTCGTCGCCGGGCAGATCCACGGCCGCAAGGGCAGCCTCGCCGCCCTGACGCAGAATGAAAAGATTGCGCCACAGCGCCGTCAATTCGCGCAAAAAAAAGCCCACGTCCAATCCCTGATCCAGCATGTTCCGCAACAGGGCGCTGAGCGTGATGCAGTCGCCGTCCCTGAAGGCGGCCAGCATGGCGCCGAAGGCTTCCTGTCCTGCCAGACCGAGCACCTGCCGCGTCGACGCTTCGGTAAGCCGCTCTTCGCCCAAGGCCAGCACCTGGCCGAGCAGGGACATGGCGTCGCGCACACTGCCGGCGCCGCGTCGGGCCAGCAGGCGCGCCGCGCCTTCTTCATAGTCCACGCCCTCGCGTTGCAGGATGCCGCAGATATGGGCAGTCAGCCGGCTTTCCGGCAGGCGTTTGAAAACATAGTGCTGGCAGCGGCTGACGATGGTGGCGGGGAACTTGTGGGCCTCGGTCGTGGCCAGAATGAAAGTGACGCGCGGGGGCGGCTCTTCCAGCGTCTTGAGCAGGGCGTTGAAGGCTTCGCGCGAAAGCATGTGCGCTTCGTCGATGATGAAAATTTTGTAGCGGCCTTCCATGGGCGCGTAGCCGACCACTTCGCGCAGTTTGCGCACGTCGTCGATGCCCCGGTTGGAGGCGCCGTCGATTTCCACGACATCGACGGACGACCCGGCAGTCACGGCGCGGCACACGTCGCAGGCGTCGCAGGGTTCGGCGGCGGGCGCGTTGCGGCAGTTCAGCGCCTTGGCGAAGATGCGGGCCAACGTTGTTTTGCCCACGCCCCGTGTGCCGCTGAACAGGTAGGCGGGCGCGACCCTGTCCTCAAGTGCCGCCCTGGACAGAATGGTGGTGACGGTTTCCTGGCCGGCCACCTCGGAGAACAGGCGGGGGCGATATCTGGCCGTCAGCGCCGCGCGGCTCATACGCGAATCCTTCTGCCGGGCCGCGCGCGCCGGCCGGGCCGTCGGCTTTGCGGGGCAGGGTCGCATCCGGGCTTTGCCCGGCGCGAACCGTGAAGCGTTGCGGGGGAGACGGCCGCCCGCGCGCGTACGATGTGCTTTGGGATCAGGACGGGAGTTGTCGATAATCCAGCGCGGATACGGGCGCCCGCGCGCGCGATGTGCTTTAGCATGCGGAAAAGATACCGGTTTACACGCCGCTTGGCAAGAGAGGCCGGCTGAAGAACCCACCCCCTTGACCCGCTGAAGAATCGGTGCGGAGCGGTCAATTCGCGTACTGCCTGTATCGGTCAAAATACTGTGCTGTTGACAGGGGTACCGGCTGAAGCTGTCGACATCAGCCGAATTCCGGCTTGTGCCGTATTGAAAAAACGGGTATAGTATAAAAAAAGGTTTTTGTGTCGTGAAATCGTTGCCCTGCGCGGTAAGGATCTCGAATTCAACAAGCCCGTTACGCCCCAGATGGTGAGCATGGAAAAAGGACCGTATTACGGCGTACCGCAGTGGCCGGCCGTACACCATACCATGGGCGGACTGAGGATCAACGCCGAAGCTCAGGTCATCGACGTCTTCGGCGAAGTAATTCCCAAACTATATGCTGCCGGCGAAGTCTGCGGCGGCGTGTACGGGTCGAACCGGCTCGGCTCCAACGCCATACCCGACGCGACTGTTTTCGGCCGTGTCGCCGGAAGGAACGCGGCGGCTGAAAAAGCATAACCTCTGAACCGTGGACGGACGGCGGAAAATTCCGCCGTCCGTTTCGCCGGACGTTGTCGTCCTTTTTGTCCCCACAGTTTGTTTTGAGCCGCACCCGGCAGCAGAGGTCAAGGCATGAAACATACCTTCCTGCTTTTCTTTTTGGCGGTCGCCGCATATCCGGCCGTCGGGTTTGCCTCGACGCAGGAACCGCCGGGCAAATGCTCGTCAGAGTGCCATAGCGACATACAGGCCGTTTTGCCCGAAAACCACATGCTTGTGGAAGGTGAAAACAATATTTCCTCCTGTATGCAATGCCACCTCCCCGCGTCGGAGACACTGAGAGACACGCATGTTTTTTCCGCAAAAGTTCATAAAAAGCATTTTTCGGAAAAGAAACTTGAATGTTCCTATTGCCATATAATCCAGGAAGGTCTTTCGTTCGCCCTGCCCGGCAGGGAATCCATCGGCATACCGGACGGGCAGACAATGAAATTTCTGCCCGAGATAACGGCTGAATGGGCAAAATCGCCGTTTCTGGCCGCGGTGCATTCCGCAAAGGATATCGCCTGCTCTTCGTGCCACGGGAACAAGCTGCCGCTTCTCGACGACAAGCCGGAGAACAAGGTCTGTTTCGGCTGCCATGCCGGCTACGAGGAGCTTGCCGAAAAGACGCCCGGCAAGGACCATCCCTCAAGAAACCCCCACGGCTCGCATCTCGGCCCTATCAACTGCACTGTCTGCCACAAGGCGCATGAAGTTTCCGTCACGTATTGTCTCACTTGCCACACGTTCGACATGCATCCAATCCCGGCGGGGAAGCAATAGCCCCGGCAAGGATGTAAAAGGGGAACGGGATATCCTCCATGAACCGAAGAAAATTCCTGTCGCTGACTTCAGCGGGCATCGTTGCCGCGACCGCGCCCGTCAACTGTCGACCGGCCGCCGCCGAAGGGCATCCCGAGGCTGCGGGCGTTCTTCACGACTCCACGTTGTGTATCGGCTGCAGGAGCTGCGAGGCTGCCTGCCGGTCGGTCAATGCCGCGATTTTGCCGAAGCCGGAGAATTACACGATTCCGGAGAAGCCGTTCTATGACCGCAGCGTGCTTGCGACAAAGCGCCGGACCGATTTTCAGCGATTTACCGTAGTCAACAGATATGACGTGGAAGACCGCCGTCCTGTTCACAGGAAATTTCAGTGCAACCACTGCACGGAGCCGGCCTGCGCCTCCGCCTGTTTCGTCAAGGCGCTGTACAAGACTCCGGAGGGACCGGTTCTGTACCGGCCGGAACTCTGCGTCGGATGCCGCTACTGCATGGTTGCCTGTCCTTTCTTTGTGCCGGCCTACGATTACAACAATGCCCGAAACCCCTTGATCTACAAGTGCACCATGTGCGCCCCCCGTCTTGCCTCGGGGGAACTCCCCGGCTGTGTTTCAAGATGCCCGGAAAAGGCTTTGATTTTCGGAAAGCGCTCGGAACTGCTGAAAGTCGCCAAAGAGCGCATCGCGGAGTCACCGGAAAAATATGTAAATCATATTTACGGCGAGCATGAGGCAGGCGGAACCTGTTGGCTGTATCTGTCACCGGTGCCGCACAAGTTGCTTGATCAGCCGGAAGTGGGCAATGAGCCCGCCTCAAGGCTGACATCGGGTATTCTTGAATCCGCCGGCATGACCGCCGGCATATTGTCCGTTCTTCTGGGCGCGGTCTGTTTCCTGGGCAGACGGCGCAAGAACGGCGCGGCTGAAATTGACGGCGCGCGCGCTTCCGACGGAGGCGCGCATAAAGGGGTTTTCGAAGGCGACAAGGAGGACGGGCAATGACTTCCGGACACACAGACGGTCAAGGCCCGAAGGGGCATGTGAAAAGGAACGGTTTGATTGTTATCATTCTCTTCGTAGGGCTCGGCTTGACCCTGCTGCGTTTCACAGGCGGCATCGGCGCCGTCACCAATCTCAGCGACCGGAATCCTTGGGGATTCTGGACGGCCTTTGACCTCCTTTGCGGAATAGCCGTTTCCGCGGGCGGGTTTGCGGTCGCCTCCGCCTACTATATTTTCGGGTTCAAGCGATTCCATGTCTATGTGCGGGCCGCGTTGACGACGGCGTTTCTCGGCTATTTTTTTGAAGTGATCGCCCTTTTGTACGAGGTGGGGCAGCCCTGGAGGCTTGTGTACCCCTTCTTCCTGTCGCAGGGCACGACCTCGGTGCTCTTTCTGGTCGGGCTCTGCGTGGCTCTGTATTCGGCCATCTTGTTCGGTGAACTGCTGCCGGCGCTTTTTGAGCGGCTCGGCCGGGGAAAGGCGCGGGCAAAAGCCGTGCGCACGGCGGCGCCTCTTGCCGTAATCGGCGCCGTTGTCGCCGTCATACACCAAAGCTCTCTGGGTTCACTGTATCTCATTGTTCCTTCCAAGATGCACCCGCTGTGGTATTCCGGGTTCATGCCGCTGTTGTTCCTCCTTTCCAGCCTGTTCGCGGGGTTGAGTATGGTCGTTGTGGAAGGGATGCTTGCGCACAAGTTCATGCGCGGCTGCGCGGACGACCGCCATGCGCGGGAAGCCGGCAGAGCGGTTACGGCATGCGGCAAGGGGGCCTGCCTTTTCATGTTCGGCTATTGTATCATCAAGTGCATAGAATTGGCCGCGGGCAACAACCTGCGGCATCTTTTCACCGGCTGGGGGGCCTGGTTTCTGCTGGAACTCGCGGGAGGGGTCGCCCTGCCTGCCGTTATGTATTTCATCGGCGTCCGAAAGGGACGGCCGGGTCTGATACAGGGAGCCGCGATAGTCACGGTGCTCGGCGTGGTACTCAACCGTTTCAATGTGAGTCTTGTCGCTTTCAACTATAATCTGCCGGCCGCCGAGCGCTATTTCCCAAGCTGGATGGAAATCGGCATTTCAGTTTTTCTTGTCACGCTGCTGGTCATCGCTTATCGCGGCATCTGCTCCTGGATGCCGATATTGAGGACGCACGAGAACTACGAGGAAGAAATCCGATGAGGGAGTGAAGAGAGGCGCAGCCGTGTGGCGGGACAGATTCCTTTTCCCCTGAAATTCTACAATTCCGCAAAAATACTATGAGGTTATCCTGAAAAACGGCAGGGCGGTTCCGGGCCGCCCGTCTGTAGACGACGGCTCTTGCATTTTTGCCGGCGATGCTCCACTATTTTCTCCGGCAAACTCCACAGCGGGGGAGCGGGACGATGCGCAAAGGCACAGTGGTTTTTCCGGATGCCGGGAGCATAGGCGACGATTTTGCCTGGCCCGATTTTTCCGACTTCGGCGAGGTCGTCATGTACGACCGGACACTGCCGGAGCAGACGGAGGAACGGATCAGGGACGCCGCGTTCATTCTCACCAAAAAGGCGGGCGTCACGGCGGGAGATCCGGCCGCAACGCCCGCCCTGCGGTATATCGGGGCACTGGGGACAGGCTTCAACCATGTGGATATCCGGAGCGCCGCCGCGCGCGGCATCCCCGTCTGCAACGTGCCTGACTACTCCACGCCTTCCGTGGTCCAGCACGTCTTTACCCTGATTCTGCTCCTCAGTTCGCGCGTCTGCGAACTCTCGGCCTCCGTGCGCCGGGGCGGCTGGAGCAAGAGCAGGCATCCCCGTTACCGGGACAAACCCGCTTTCGAACTGCACGGCAAAACCCTGGGCATTGTGGGCTTCGGGAACATCGGCGCGGGAGTGGCCCGCGTGGCCCACGGCTTCGGCATGCATGTTCTGGCCTACGCGCCTCGCCCCAAATCGGCGCCGGATTTCCGGCCTTTCGACTTTGTCGGCCTGAACGACCTGTTCGCCCGCTCCGACGTCGTCAGCCTGCACTGCCCGTTGAACCGGGAAAGCGAGGGCATGGTCGACGCCCGCCTGTTGGGACTGATGAAAACGCAGGCCCTGCTCATCAACACGGCGCGCGGTCCTCTGGTCAACGAACGGGACCTTCTGGACGCGCTCAGGGAAAAACGCATAGGCGGCGCGGGGCTGGACGTCGTCGCCGTGGAACCCATGGCCGACGACAACCCGTTGCGTTTTGCCCCGAACTGCATGATTACCCCGCATGCGGCCTGGAGCGGCGTTGAATCCCGCATGCGCCTCATGCGGATAGCCTACGACAACATCCGCGCCTTTCTGGACGGCGCGCCCGTCAACGTGGTCAACGGCGTAGCGCGCCGCGCCGATCAGCGCTTGTCACGAGGCGCGAACGACCGTATATTTCGGGCGTAACGACCGGTTGCGAACGAGGTTCTCATGGCTACGACTACTTTTGATACACTTGGATATTTTGAAAAATTGATTTCCGCGGGCGTCCCTGAACAGCAAGCCAAAGTCCAAGCCGACACAATGCGGGAAGTCATTGAGGACAGACTTGCAAATGTTGACGGTAATGTTGCAACTAAGGCCGATATTCGCACTTTGGATGCCAAAATTGACATGGTAGAAACAAAATTACTTCTTTCACCGGCCAACCAAAAGCACGAACTCCTCAAATGGATGATCGGCATAGCCTGTGCGCAAGCTGCTTTTATAGTAACATTACTTCGCATCATGAACCTTCTGAAATAATCGGCTTTGCAACTAAAGGAAACAGTGCCGGAAAAAAACGCAAAAGTGCGCTGTCTTTAGAAAGGGAATCGCTAAGAACGGAACGATCCGGCGGGACGAAACGGCTCTTGCTTTTTTGCCGGCGATGCTCCGCAATTTTCTTCGGTAATCTCCACAGCAAGGGAGCTATGACAATGCGTAAAGACACAGTAGTTTTTCCTGATGCCGGAAGCATAGGCGACGATTTTGCCTGGCCTGATTTTTCCGACTTCGGCGAGGTGGTCATGTACGACCGGACCCTGCCGGAACAGACGGAGGAACGAATCAGGGACGCCGCGTTCATCCTCACCAACAAGGTGGTCGTCACGGCCGAACATCTGGCCGCCGCGCCCTCCCTGCGGTATATCGGGGTACTGGCGACCGGCTTCAATCAGGTGGATATCCGGGCCGCCGCCGCGCGCGGCATCCCCGTCTGCAACGTGCCGGACTATTCCACGCCCTCCGTGGTTCAGCACGTTTTTACCCTGATTCTGCTCCTCAGTTCGCGCGCTTGCGAACTCACGGCCTCCGTGCGCCGGGGCGACTGGAGCAAGAGCAGGCATTTCTGTTACTGGGACAAACCCATTTTCGAACTGCACGGCAAAACCATGGGCGTTGTGGGCTTCGGGAACATCGGCGCGGGGGTGGCCCGCGCGGCCCACGGCTTCGGCATGCATGTTCTGGCCTACGCGCCCCGCCCCAAGCCGGCGCCGGATTTCCGGCCTTTCGACTTTGTCGGTCTGGACGACCTGTTCGCCCGCTCCGACGTCATCAGCCTGCACTGTCCGCTGAACAGGGAAAGTGAAGGCATGGTCGACGCCCGCCTGCTGGGATTGATGAAAAAGCAGGCCCTGCTCATCAACACGGCGCGCGGTCCGCTGATCAACGAGCGTGACCTTCTGGACGCGCTCAAAGAAGAACGCATAGGCGGCGCGGGGCTGGACGTCGTCGCCGCGGAACCCATGGCCGACGACAACCCGTTGCGTTTTGCCCCGAACTGCATGATTACCCCGCACGTGGCCTGGTGCGCCGTTGAATCCCGCATGCGCCTCATGCAGGCCGCCTGCGACAACATCCGCGCCTATCTGGGCGGCGCGCCCGTCAACGTGGTCAACGGCGTTGCGCGCCGCGCCGATTAACGCATTGCAACATTGAAAGTGTACTCCGTCCGCATCGTCTGCCGCCTCGCCCTCTGCCTCGCCCTCTGCGCGCCGGCCGTCACGCTCGCGCCGCGCGCGGGCGTGGGCAAAACGGCGGAATACCCGGTCGCCATGCGCAGCTTCGGCGTCTGGATACCGGAAACCCAGGAACGCTTCGATTTTTCCGTCTGGTACCCCGCCCGCACAACCATGACCGGCGGCGTCATGGACGGCCGGCTCACCGAAGCCGGCAAACGCGGCCGCATCATCCCCGGTTTTTACCCGCTGCTGCTGCTTTCCCACGATACGGCCGGCAGCCGCTTCGCGCACAACGATTCGGCAACGGCCCTGGCTTCGGCGGGGATGCTCGTCGTGGCGCCGACCCACAGCGGAGACAACCAGAATGCCGGCGACGCCGTATACACGGCGGAACTGCTGCGCGACAGGCCGCGCAACCTGCTGCGCGCCCTGGAAACCGTGCTCGGCACGCCGGAATTCGCGCCCTATGCGGACGAATCGCGCATCGGACTGCTCGGCGTCGGCTTCGGCGCCGTAACAGTTCTTCAGCTTCTCGGCCTCAGCCCCGACTTTTCCCTGCTTGACGGCTACTGCGGCCCGGAGCGGCGGGAAGACGGATTTTGCACGCCCTGGACGGCGCAACGCCTGTCCCGCCTGCCGGAAGCCATGCGCGCGATGACCAGAACATGGGGAAGACAAGCGTTTACGCCGCAGCTTTCCCTTTTTGCCCCCAAATTGCTGAGCGTCGCCGTGCCGCGGCCCGCGGCCGAGGCCGCCGACAACACGGGGCCGGGGGGCGCTGCGCCGGGAAACAGGAGCCTGTGGCAACGTCTTTTCGGCGACAACGACGACGACGAGCCGCCCCAGGACAACGCGCCGCCGCCCCCGTCGGAGGTCGAAGAAGCGGACGCCGCAGGCGAACCGCGCGGCGGCTCCGTTGCGGATTTCCCCCTGCTCCTGGATTTTCAGGGCGGCCCGCTGTTCGGAGGCACGGACTCCGGAGCGGCCTTCGTCCACATCGCCCTTGCCGATTCCCCGCAGTACAGGGTTCCCGTACGCGCCGGCGGTGAAGATATGACCGGGCCCGAGCCGACGCCGCTCAGAGTCGACGCATCGACGCCCTTCCGCCGCAGGGCGGAAACGCGCACCGTACGCGCCGTTGCGCTGCTGGTCCCGGCGGGCGGCATGCTCTTCCGCCCGGACCCCCTGCGCGCCGCCGGCGTCCCCCTGGCCGTCGTCGAAGCCGGACTCGACACGCTCTACCCGCCGGAACGGCATGCGGAACCGTACCTCCTCGGGGCGGCGGAGCCGTCCGGGCTGCTGCGCGTGGAAAACGCCGACCACTTTTCCCTGTTCGCTCCCTGCCCCGCGGACTCGGCGGCAATGCCCGCGGAAAGCTGCGGCAGGCTTTCCGGTCAGGAACGCCGGGAAGCCGCCGAAGAACGCGACCGCTTTCTCCTGTCGTTTTTTCAGTCCATCCTGGGAGGAGCGGAAAAAGTCCCCGAGCCTTCGGGGTTTATAGCCGCGCCCGACGGCCGGTAACTCGGCATCAACGCCCTGTTTTTACAGGCAGTTGCTAAAAATCGGACTTGCGGTATGATGGAACGGATGAAGCGTGTCGGGGGTTAGCCGGTTCACGGGGATTTACTGCGGGGCAGTATGACCTTCCTGCCTGCGGAGCATGTGACGCAAACCGGTTGCCGGATCACGGGGTTTTACCGCGGGGCAGTATGAGCGTTGCGCTGTTGTATGTGCCGGAACTGAAGCCTGAATCGGCGCCTGCCGATGTGCCGGGGCAGGTCGCCTTTTTCCCGAGCGGGTTGCCCGAAGGACGCGCCGTGTCTGTACCCGGCGCGGGAGAGAAGACCACGGCGGGAACGCCGACGCCTGCCGCCGCCTCCTCCGAAAACGCCGCCGCTGGCCGACCGGCGCGTTCTCCGGAAGCGGAAGCCGCGCGGCTGGCGGTGCTTGCCGCCCTGCCCCTTTCCCCCGCCGAAGCGCGGGCGGCCCTTGAAGAACTTTTGCGTATGGGTCTGGAATACGCGTCAAACGGCCTTTTGCGCGCGGCGGAACTGTACGGGACATACGCGGCGGAGGACGAGGCAACTGCCGCGGAACGCGCCGGGCTTGCGCGGTTCGCGGCGACCGGCGACCTGCCGGGAGAGGACGGCGCACTCCCTGCTCCTGGAACGGCTGATGCTGCGGGGCAGGCGCGGACGGCCCGCAAACGCCTGGTCGACGCGCAAAAAATCCTGATTCTGGCCGAATACCTGGAAGAAAAAAATCTGGAGCGCGCGGCGCTGGAAAAGAGCGTCCGCAGAGCGGAACAGGCCTTGCGCGCAAGCCTCGGCGAAGGCAAAGAAGCCCGCGGCGAGGACGTGGAACAGGACCCCGGCAGCGCGGCCGGAAAGGATTTCCCCCGCGTCGACCCGCGCACGCTGCTCCGGGCCGTCCGGCATTTTCTGCCGGAACATGCCGCGCTGTTCACCGCAAACGACGAACTGACGGCGGAACTCACGGAGCAAGGCCTGCTCGGGCCGCTGCCCGCCGACCGCGCGAGCCTCGCTGCGTCCCTGCCGGAACAGGATCGCTCCGGCCTGCTGTACGCCCGGCTGCCCGCCGATACCGCCCTTTTGCGGGAAACGGAACTGCTAGCGCGGCCCGGATCACCGGCCTGAGCAGGCGCAAGGCCGGACATTGAAACATTGCAATGTCAACCCGTATGCCTTCGGCGGCCTGAGCAGGCGCAAGGCCGGACATACGGGCATTGCGATAACGGCATCGCAACATTGATGTATATGCCTCCGGCGGCGCAAAACCTTCCGGGGCGGGCGAACGCCCGACGCTGAGGGACAAGGACGCGGAACATGCCCGAAACAAGGCTTCAGGACGCTTTGGAATTTGAACTCAACGGCCTGGTTTTCGACATAGACGGGGTCATGCTGGATTCACGCGCTTCCAATATGGAGTTTTACAACATGATTCGCGAGGCCGTGCATCTGCCGCCCCTCAGCCCGGAAGAAGAGGAATACTGCCACATGGCCTCGGAAGCCGAGTGTATGGCCCGCATCATTCCGCCGGCGTACCGCGAGGCCGCCTATGAGGCGCGCGCGAAAATCAGCTACACGGAACAGATACTGCCCCTGCTCTCCCTGGAAAACGGCCTGACGGAAGCCCTGCACTGGCTCGACATGTGGGGCGTCAAACTCGGCATATTTACCAACCGCAACAAAAAGGTCTACGACCTCCTGCATTATTTCGGCCTGGAAGATACGTTTCTCCCGGTGATGACCGCGTCCGACTGTCCGCCCAAGCCCTGCCCGGACGGCCTTGTGCAAATTGCGGCGCAATGGGGCGAAACGCCGGCAAACATCGCCTTTCTGGGAGATTCCAAGGTGGACGAGCAGGCCGCGCGCGGCGCCGGCGCGGCATTCTGGTCTTTCCGCAACAACGCGCTGGACGCCGGGCTGCATGTCGACGATTTTTTCGGCATGATTACCATGATAACGCCCCTGGTGGAAAAACGCCGGCCGTCGCCGGCCGCATGAGCGCCGCCCCGCGGCGGAGGACGCATGGGACTTCTTATAACCTTGATCAAGGCTGTGGATTTTGTCGTTTCCTCGCTCATCAACCTGTATTTTTTCGTCGTGCTGGGCGCCTGCATCGTAAGCTGGGTCAACCCCGACCCTTACAATCCCATTGTGCGCGTTTTGCGTCAGCTTACTGAACCGGCGCTGTGGCGCATACGGAAATGGATGCCGTTCACCTTTATCGGAGGCCTGGATTTGTCGCCGGTCGTGCTGCTCCTGGGCCTTCAGGTGCTGCAGATGCTGATTTCGGGCATACTGTGGCAGATACCGGCGCTGTTTGCGGGTTGAGCCATGTCCGTCAACCGGGTCGACATCCTGAATCACAGCTTTTCCCGCACCTTGCGCGGGTATAACCCGGAGGAAGTGGACAACTACCTGCAGGATGTCGCGGACACGCTTGCCCGGCTCGGCGACGAGCGCGTGCGCCTGACCAATCTCACGACCCGCCTTGAGGAACAACTGCAGAGCTATGCCGAGCGGGAAAACGCGGTGCGCGAAACCCTGCTCATTTCCCGGCGCATGGCCGAGGAACTGAAAAGTTCCGCGCAAAAGGAGGCGCAACTGCTTATCGAGGCGGCCCAAAACCGGGCGGAAAACCTGACCAACCAAGCAAATCAGCGGCTGGCCCGCATCCTTGATGAAATTGCGGAAGCGCGTAAACTGAAAGCGCAATTTGAGTTCAAAGTGCGTTCCGTTATTGAAGGACACCTGAAACTGCTCGAACTCAGCCGCATGGAAGACATCCGCATGGAACGGGCGACGGCGGCGCTGAAACGCGGCGGCGAGGCGGAACGCGCGGGCGGAAACCGGGAAAGCCCGGGCGAACCCGGAGCCTGAAAACAAACGAGGATGCCGCATGCCTGCCGCGGACGCGCCCGACACTATGCCGCCCTTTGTTTCGCGGGCCGCCGACGGCGCATGGCATCTGCTGGTGCATGCCCTGCCCGGCGCGAAAAAATCCGAAGTTTCGGGCATCAGGGAAGGACGCCTGTGCGTGCGCATTGCCGCGCCCGCTGTGGAAAACAAGGCCAACGCCGCCCTGGCGGCGCTGACGGCGCGCGCCCTGGGCCTGCGGCCGGCGAAAATATCCGTGCTTTCCGGCGCGAAGAGCAGGCAAAAATGCCTGCGCATCGCGGCGGATACCGAACCGGACTGGAAACGTCTGCTGCCCGGAGCATGCATGCTCTCCACCGTGCCGGCGCAGGCCGGCCCGGCGGAACAGTGAAGGGAACGGAGCCCGTCAAAAAAAACATCCGTGTTTACATATAGTTGCCGTTATACACCGCAGAGAGGAGGAATGCCGTGGAACAAAGAGAATACGCCCTGCTGGAACAACTGGCCCCGACGCACCCGGACCTGAAAAACCTCTGGGACGACCACATCCTCTATGAAAAACAACTGGAAAAGCTGGAAGGCAAGACCTTCATGACCCCGACGGAAAGGCAGGAAGCCGCCCGGATAAAAAAACTCAAGCTGGACGGCAAGACGAAACTGGTCGCCCTCCTGCAACACTATGCATCCTCGGAGGACGAGAGGTAATGGACTGCACGGGCGCCGCGATATTGATGGAATGCCTGAAGGACGAAGGCGTCGAAGTGATCTTCGGCTATCCCGGCGGGGCGATCATTGAACTTTTCGATGAAATGTCCCGGCACGGCGATGTGCTGAAACCTTTTCTGGTGCGCCACGAGCAGGGCGCCGTCCATGCCGCGGACGGCTACGCGCGCGCCTCCGGCAAACCCGGGGTGAGCATCATCACCTCGGGGCCGGGCGCGACCAACGCCGTGACCGGCATAGCCACCGCCTACAGCGACTCCATTCCCCTGGTCGTGATTACCGGGCAGGTGCCGACGCAGCTTATCGGCAACGACGCGTTTCAGGAAGTGGACATTGTCGGGATCACCCGGCCCTGCACGAAACACAACTATTTGGTCAAAGACGTGAAACAGCTGGCCGGCGTCGTCCGCCAAGCCTTTCATCTGGCGCGCTCGGGCAGACCCGGCCCGGTGCTCATCGACCTGCCCAAAGACGTCGTACTCGCCAAAACGGCCTTTGTCAGACCGGGCGAAGTGCGCATGCGCAGCTACAATCCGAACTATAAACCCAATCTTGTGCAACTGCGCCGCGCCGCCGAACTCCTGCTCCGGGCCGAGCGCCCGCTGCTGCTCACGGGAGGCGGCGTCATCGGCTCCGACGCAAGCGCCGTGCTCACGGAAACAGCGATAAAGCTCAACATTCCTGTCGTCTCCACGTTGATGGGCCTGGGCGGATTCCCCGGCACGCACCGCCTGTGGTACGGCATGCTGGGCATGCACGGCGCATACACGGCCAACAGGGCCGTAACCGAAGCCGACGTGCTGCTTGCCGTGGGCACGCGTTTCGCGGACCGCGTCACCGGAAAACTGTCCGCCTTCGCCAAGCAGGCGCGCATCATCCACATCGACATCGACCCGACCTCCATACGCAAGAACGTCAGCGTGGA
>JAITEY010000194.1 GCA_031281815.1 Desulfovibrio sp.
CGCCGGCGGGGGTGACCATGCGCCAGGAGAGGAGGTTGTCTATGGTGGTGCCGTACTCGAAGCAGAGCGGCCCGCCGGCGTTTTCGGCAATGTTGCCGCCGATGCTGGAGGCCGCTTTGGATGCCGGGTCCACGCTGAACAAAAAGCCGTATTCGGCGGCCTCGCGGTAGGCGTCAACAGTGACGGCCCCGGCCTGAAGGCGGATGCAGCCCCGTTCGACGTCCACGGGGCCTATGCCGGTCATGCGCGCCGTGGAGAGAATCACGCAGCGCTTGCGGGCCGGTATGGCCCCGCCGGTCAACCCCGTGCCGCTGCCGCGCGGTACAAGGGCGAACTGCATCTCCGAGGCCAGACGGACCACGATGTTCACATGTTCGGCGTTCAGGGGGGTGACGACCAGCAGAGGCAGTTCCAGGCGCAGGTCCGTGGCGTCGGTCGCGTTTTCGACCAGCGCCCTGCGTCTCGTGTCCACGCATTCCGGAGGCAGCAGAGCGCGCAGTCGGCCGGCAACTTCCCGTCTGAAGGCCATGTCGCTTTCATGGGCGCTCCAGAACATGGTGATGCCTTCGCTGATGGAAGTGGCGTAATGGTGGGCAAGGGCGCGCCGGGAACTTTCAAACCGCTCCTGTACGCTTTTTTTCACCGTGTCGGCGTCTATAAAGGGGTTGCAGCGCACCAGGAACAGTTCGCCGGCCAAGTCCACAGCCAGCATACGCACGCTTTCAGGCCAGCCGGCAAATTCGCCCGCGCTTATGCGCAGCACGCGCGGCACCAGAGAGGGGGCATCGACGGATATATGCGGACCTTTGGAAATCACTTACACTCCTTGATTTCTCTATTCCGGCGGCAGGAAGCCGGGAGGTAAATCGCCGTCGACGTCCGCGGGCGCGGTTTCCTCGTTGCCGGCGCGCGGATTCAGACGCAGGCCCAGTTGTTCGGCGGTTTCCCTGTAGCTGCCGGAGGCGAGGCGCAGGGCGTTCAGCGGCTCCACGGTCACGGCGGGCACGCGGGTCACGCAGTAGTGTTCGCAGTAGCCGCAGCCGAAGCAGCGCGCGGGGTCCACTACCGGGGCCGGGATATTCGAGCCGGGAGACCGGACCAGGGTAATGGAAGCAAAGGGGCAGGTTTCCTCGCAGACAACGCAGCGTTTTTTTTCCGCCCAGGCCACGCAGCGGTTCCTGTCGACCGCCGCCGTGCCTGTTTTGGCCCGGTATTTTTCTTCGGTGAGGAGGGTGCGCACGGCGCCGGTGGGGCAGACGCGTCCGCAGGCGGTACAGTCAGGCTCACAGGGGCCGCGTCGGGGTACGAAGACGGGGCTGAACATGCCTTCAACGCCGGCTTGGAACCAAGCCGGCTGCAAGGCGTTGGTGGGGCAGATTTTCATGCATTCTCCGCAGCGGATGCAGCGTCGTTGGAATTCCGTTTCCGGCAGGGCGCCCGGCGGACGCAGGAGATCCGCGGCCCAGAGGCTGCCGCGACCTGTTGTCGCGAGCAGGCTGCCTGAGCCGGAATACTGCAGGGCCGCGGCGGCGACGCCCGCCGTGCCCGCGCCGATGAACGCGCGGCGCGAGGGCAGGCCGGCACGCCCGCCTGCTTCGGCGCTACGCGCCCCCCCCCGTCCGGCAGGTGCCGGGCGGCGTCCCGCAGGCGGAAAGAAGGCGAAGGATACCGCCTTGCGCGGGCAGACATCCACGCAGGTCATGCAGGTAAGGCATTCACTGTGTGCGGTTGAGCATCCCGTCGGAGGGATGGCTCCGCCGGGGCAGGCGCGCGCGCAGATGCCGCAGCCGCTGCATTCGTCCACAACGCGGCGCAGGGCGGGACGCAGTGAGGCTGCCCCGAGAATCGCGCCCGCGGGGCACAGGTAACGGCACCAGAAGCGCGGGATGCGCCGTTCGAGGAGGAACAGCGCGAGAAACAGGCCGGCGGTGAAATACATGCCGTCGAAGCGGCGCGGCTCGACGGCCAGGTAGAGCAGGGAGGTCAGTCCCAGGGAGTCGAAAAGCGGCCGGCCCGCATCCAGCCCCAGGCCGGCGGCAAGCAGCCCGAGAGGGTGCATGAGCAGCCCCCAGAAACGCGTAACAAGGGAGACGGGCGATCCCCAGTATACCGCATTGACGCCTGCGAGGGCGGCGGCCGTCATGCCCGCAAGCAGCAGGTATTTGACGGAGTGCGGCGGCGCAGGGGCAGGCGTCCTGTCGGTGCGTTTATCGGCGGCGCGGCCGGCGTGCCGTCCCGTGAGCAGGCGTCCGATGCAACGGCCGAGGTCGAGCGTTGCGCCCATGGGGCAGATATAGCCGCAGAACATGCGGCCCAGGAGAGGCGCGCAGACGATGAGCGCCGCGCCGGGCAGGAGCGCGGGCAACCAGGCGCGCGCGGCCGGCGGGATGAGCAGGGCGGCGAGAGGGTCCAGGCGCAGGTACAGGTCGGGGGGGACCAGGGGTGCCGTCTCCGTCCATACCGCGCTGCCGAGCAGATAGAGAAAAAAACCGAGGCTGCACGCCTGAGTCAGGCGCTGCCGCAGTACCGCGCGTCGCATCACGTTCCTCCGTCGGGTCCGGGGCAGGGACTTGGCGATGTCTCGTCAACCATAATTTTTTTGATGATTGTTGCAGGATTGCCGGATAATTGTTGCTGAATTGTCGAATGATTGTTGCAGGATTGCCGGCGGGAAAGCAGGGTTTTACTCCGGTTCACGCCGCGTCGGGCGCCGCCGGGCCCTGCGTATTGCGCAGTGTTCGTGTTTGCGTTTCAACACTATCAAAGCCGCGCGAAATAATCCACAGGCGCGTCGCGGCCGTACCGGACGCGCTGTTTGCGTCCTTTGCATTTACCTGCTATGTCGTTCGATGCCGAAACAGGCGGACGCCGCCGGCCGGACCGAGGCCTTCCGGCCGGGGCTTGCCTCGCACAACCCTGAAAAAACAACGGCTGCCGCAGCCGGATGGACGACAATGCCGGAAACTATCCGCCGGCGCTCTCTGCGCTTTCAAGTGCTGTTGTTGATATCGCTCATAACGGTAATTCTGGCGCTTGTTTTCTCCGCCGTGTTTTTTTACGCCCTGCCTTCCGTATTGAGCAGGGCGGAGAGCAGTTACACGGCCAACATTGTGGAGGCGGTGCGCGGGAACTTCCAGGATACAGTGCAGAGGCTTGCCCTGACCTGTGACGACCTGGGCGCCTGGGACGCGCCGATGCGTTTCATTGCCGGCGAATATCCGGAGTTCATAGCCGAAAACTGGCCCAAGGGGTCGCCCGCACACGGCCACAACGCCGATATCATGCTTATCAAGGACGCGGCGGGGCGCACCGTCTATGCGGATTATTACGATGCCGACGCTGGGGAGAGCACGGAACCGGTCCAGGGTTTTGACGACGCGATCGGCCCTCCGGCCGAGGCATGCCTTGCCGCGTACAACGACGACCCGGAAGCCGCGGAGGAACGACCCCTGCGGGAGCGTGTCCGGGCAGGCGTACTGTTCACGGACGCCGCCGTCTATGCCGTTGCCGTCGCGCCCGTGCGCGTGCCGGGCGAAGGCGCGGCGAACGGGACGGCCGTTCTCGGCGTGAGTCTGAGCAGCAGCCGTCTGACCATGATTACCCACCACAGCGCCGCTGAATTTGCCGTGACGAAACTCCCGACCGAAGCCCCGCGAAGCGACGGGGCAATCACCTTCCGCACCGACGGCGACATGTTGATCGCCGACATACCCGGCGAAGATATTTTCGGGAACGGCATAAACCTGCACATGAGCGAGAAGCGCGATATTTACCGTGAAGGTCTCGCCGTGCTCAACAACGCCCTGGCCGCCCTGATCCTGGCCGTCCTGCTGTTTGCCGCGGGCGTGTTCGTGATAGCCGACCGCTTCATTGTCCGCCCCATGGAACGCATGAACGAGGATATCCTGTCCCTTGCGCCCGGCGAAAGCATGAACCCGGACCGCTACGCAGGGGATTGCAGAGAATTTGCAGGCATCTGCGCTTCCATCAACGACATGGTCAGGCAGATCAACCTCAGCGATACCGCTCTGGTGATGATGAACGGCGTCATGAACGGCCTGGACGACTATATTTACGTCTATGATCCGGACACGGAAGAAATTCTTTTCGCCAACGACAAGATGAAAGAGGTGTTCGCGCTTGTGGAGGCCGGGGGGGGCACGGTCGACCCGCAAGGCCTGTACGCGCATTTCGCCGGTCCCAACGCGTCCTGTCCGGTGCGCAGGCCGGCGGGTGGGCGCGGGGCCGCCATCTGGGAGGCCGGAGACCCTGAGACGGGGCGGAGTTACCGGTATATGGCCGGGGTCGTCAAATGGACAGGCAAGCGCGAGGCCTGTTTCCAGCATGTGGCGGACATCACCGATCTCAAGCGCGGCGAAGCCGCCGAGGAACAACTGGTGCTCATGTCGGCCATTGTGGAAAATTCGCCGCAGTTCATCTCGTTGATCGCCTGTACGGGAGCTTTTCTGTTCATCAACAGGGACGGCGCCGCCTCCCTCGGCTACAAGGCGGACGAACTGGACAGGGGCAACTTCACGCAGCTGCTGGACAAGGAAAGCGCCGCCCTGTTCGTCGAGAGCATCATCCCCCGTATTTTCGCCGAAGTCAGCGCCGAATTCGAACTGACCGTGACCTGCAGGAACGGCGACACGCGCATCCTGTCCTTTTCCTCGTTTTCCCTGGAGTCCGGCAGCGGCGTGGTTGCGCTTATCGCCAAGGACATCACGGAGAGCCGCCTGCTGGAGATAGAACTGACGGCGGCCAAGGAGCAGGCCGAGCGCTCCAGCCGGGCCAAAGGCGATTTTCTCTCGCGCATGAGCCACGAGATACGCACGCCCATGAACGCCAGCATCGGCATGACCGGCATTGCCAGAGGCTCGCGTGATGCGGAGAAGAAAGAGTATTGCCTGGAAAAAATCAGCGATGCCTCCACGCACCTGTTGGGCGTAATCAACGACATTCTGGACATCAGCAAGATTGAGGCCGGGAAATTTGAACTTTCGTACACGGATTTCGTCTTCAAGAAGATGCTGGAGCGCGTGAGGACGGTCGTTGCCTATAAGCTGGAAGAAAAGCATCAGGAGTTTATCGTCAACGTCGCGCCGGACGTCCCCTGTTCGGTGGTTTCGGATGAGCAGCGACTGGCCCAGGTCATTACCAATCTGCTGGGCAACGCCGTGAAATTCACGCCGGAAAACGGTCGGGTGACCCTTTCCATCAGCCTGTTGGACGAGAGCGACGAAGTCTGCACACTGCTGACGGAGGTATCCGACACGGGCATAGGCATTTCGCCGGAACAGCAAAGCAGGCTGTTCCAATCCTTTGAGCAGGCCGACAGCGGCACGGCGCGCCGTTTCGGCGGCACGGGCCTGGGTCTGGCCATTTCCAAAAGCATCGTACAGATGATGGACGGCGACATCTGGGTGGAGTCGGAGGAAGGCAAGGGCGCGAAATTCGCCTTCACATTCCGGGCGGCTCGGGGCGAGCTGAGCGATGACGACGCCTCGCGCGCATTGAACGGGGAGATTACAGGCGCCCCGCTCGGAGCCCTGCCGCGTTTTGAGGGCGTGCGCATCCTTCTGGCGGACGACGTGGCGGTCAACCGTGAAATAGCCGACGCCATGCTCGAGGCCGAGGGCGCCGTCGTCGATGACGCCGAAGACGGCCGGCGCGCCTACGAGATGTTCAAGGCCGACCCCGACAGGTACGACCTCATCCTCATGGATATTCACATGCCGGAAATGGACGGTTACGAGGCCTCACGGCTGATCCGCGCCCTGGACATCCCCCGCGCCGCCGACATCCCCATCATCGCCATGACGGCCGACGTGTTCCGCGAAGACATAGAACGCTGCAGGGAGGCGGGCATGGATGAGCATATCGGCAAGCCCATAGACGCCAAGCAGATGATTGCCAAGCTGGAGTCCGTCCTGCAGCGGAAAATCGTCTGAAGGGAGAGTCCGCCCGGTGGAGAAACGCGGATGAAGACGGCGATCCTGGGCAACCAGGCCAGGGCGATGAGTAATTTCTGGAGCGTGCTCCTGCGGCATGCGCAGGCGCGCGGCCATGACGTCCTGTGCATCATACCCGTTGCCGCGGCACACGACGACCCGGTCTGGGAACAGAAACTCGCCGCCTGCGGCGTCCGCCTCGTCCATTATCGTCTGGACCGCAGAGGATTGAACCCCCTGCGCGATCTGCTGACGCTCCTTGACCTCCGGCGTATTTTCAAAGGGGAGAAACCGGATGCGCTCTTTGCCTGCGCCGTCAAGCCGGTAATCTACGGCGCGTTCGCCGCCGCTCTGGCCGGCTTCCCGCGCAAAAGCGGGCGCAGCTTCATGATTACCGGCCTCGGCTATATGTTTGAAGGCGACACTCCCGCCAAACGTGCGCTGACGCATCTGGCGCGGCTTCTTTATCGTTGCGCTTTCACGGCGGCGGGCAGGGTATTTTTTCAAAACGCCGACGACAGGGCGCGCTTTGAGGAACTCGGCATACTGCCGTCCCCGCGCGCTGCCGGGGGCCGGCGCCCCGGACGGACAACCCCGGCCGATGCAGGCCCCCCTCCGGACAGCGCGGAGCGCAAGCCGGATACCCCCTCTCCCGCCGTTCTTATGTGCAAAGGAACAGGCGTGGACACCGGACATTTCGCCTTTCGCCCCCCCTGCGACGGCCCCCCGGTGTTTTTGTACGTCGGCAGGCTGGTAGCGGCCAAGGGATTGCGCGAGTTTATGGAGGCGGCCCGCCTGACGCGCGAAACGTACCCCGAGGCAGCCTTCCGCGTGGTCGGGCCGCCCGAGCCGGGTCCCGGCGGCGTACCCCTGAAAGAAGTCCTCGCGGCGCAGGACGCGGGGCATATCGAATACCTCGGGGAACAGCCGGACGTGCGACCTTACCTGGAGCAGGCGCGGGCTGTCCTGTTGCCGTCCTACCGCGAAGGCGTTCCGGTATCGCTGATGGAGGCATTGTCCGTCGGCAGGGCGGTCATTGCGGCCGATGCGCCGGGGTCGCGCGAAGTGGCCGTGGACGGGCTCACGGGTTTCCTCGTCCCGCCGGGGGACGCGCGGGCGCTCGCCGACGCGGCGGCGCGCCTTATTCGTGACCCCGAACTCGCGGCGCGCATGGGCCGGGACGGCCGGGCACTCATGGAAACCGACTACGATGCCCGCGTCACGGCCGATTACCTGCTCGACGTCATCGAAGCGCGCGGGTATTGCCGCAATCCGCATACGGTTCCGTCCGCCCGCCGGCTCAACCCCGGCGGATAAGGGCAGGGAATTTCCCGTGAAAAGTTCGACCCGCGTCATCTTCCGCTTTGTGGACCTGCTCTGCATACTCATTGCGCTGGCGGTGAGCTCCCGCCTGATGCTCCCCCCCTACCTCGAAATTTTCGCGGATTATACCGGGGCGTCCACGTTTACCGTGCTCATCTTCCTTTTGTCGTTTTACATGATGGACGGCTACTACGTGGGACGCGAAGACTTCCGCGACTGCGGCGTGCGCGTGCTTGTGGCGGTCGTGGTCGGCATCGTGGCCGCGGGCTTCGCCTTTTACACCTTTGAACACTGGCGTTTCCCGCGCATGATGTTCGTGGTGCAGATGGCCGTGAACCTGACGCTTTCCCTAGCCTGGAGGCGCGCGTACGTTCTTTTCGCCCGGCGGACGCGGGCGAAACCCGGCATGGTTGTATTTTTCGGCTCCCGCGGGGCGCAACGCGCCCGCGGCATTCTTGAGGAATACGAACCGGAAACCGAGATACTGGGCTATGTGGGAGACGCTGATGCAACCGGGCGCGCCCCTGCGCATGCGTCCGCGGATAGAGCGGACCCGGCCGGCCCGCATGCGTCCGGAGCGGGAGAAAGCCCGGCCGGTCCGCGTCTGGGCGCGGCCGAAGACATCTTCGCCGTCATTGAGCGCTTTTCCCCCACCAGGGTCATCATCCTGGATTCCGTCTTTCCGGACAGAAACACGGCCCACGGCCTGTTCAACGCCAAGTTGAAAGGCTTGAACGTCGTGGACATACGCGGGCTGTACGAACGCCTGGC
>JAITEY010000198.1 GCA_031281815.1 Desulfovibrio sp.
GGAACCCTGATGAATACTTGCTTCGCAAAGTGTGTATTCGCTAATAATTAGCGTATACATGACCCGCAAACCCGCATGAATACTCGTCTACGCTAAAAATTTGCGGAATTTAGGTTACATGAGAAAAGCCCGACCCTCTGTATGCACACGAGGTAGCGCTCTTTATACCATATCGCGGCGTGATGCAAGCGGAATGTTGCCGTTGGTCGTACCCCGGCGTTGCGGAGCCGGTCCGGCGCGGATCCCCGGAGCGCGCCCATCCGCATTTGCGGCAGCCTGCTCAATACGCCGGACTCCGCCTTTTCTGCCCGCCGTACCTTTTCCCTTATCATAAAAAATATATATTTCGCTGTGATAATGATATCCGGCCGACGGCGGATATTGCCGATGCGCCCATCAGCGCGGATCGGTCAATTCCATGTCTGTCTCTACCGGTCACGGTCGGTGTGCCGTCGACAATGTGTCCATCTGCAGTGTCCTTCTGCGCGTGTCGATAGCGTTGACACGCCTGCGGCGTGGAGCGTATACTTTGCGCAATCTTCAACAGCGAGGGTCGAGCTTGAATATTCTCTTTTTCGGTCCCAACGGAAGCGGTAAAGGAACACAAGGAGCGTTGCTGAAACAGAAATTCAATCTTGCGCATATTGAATCCGGGGCCATTTTCCGCGAGCACTGCGGCAACGGCACCGAACTGGGCAAGCAAGCCAAAGCGTACATGGAGCGGGGCGACTTGGTGCCCGACGACATCACCATACCCATGGTGCTGGAGACATTGAAGAGCCACGGCGAAAAAGGCTGGTTGCTGGACGGCTTTCCCCGCAACCTGCTCCAGGCCGAAAAACTTTGGGAAGCCATGCAGACCTCCGGTCTTACGCTGGACTATGTCGTTGAGATACTGCTTCCGCGCGCAACGGCCAAAAGCAGGATCGTCGGACGGCGTATCTGTTCGGTAGACAACAACCATCCCAACAACGTCCACATTGCCGCCATAAAACCCGAGGACGGCAAATGTCGCGTCTGCGGCGGCGCCCTTTCCGAGCGCGCGGACGATCAGGATGAAAACGCCGTCAGCAAACGCCACGATATCTATTATGATGAAAACAACGGCACCCTGGCTGCCGTCCGCTTTTTTCAAGAGTTGGCCGCACAGGGAAAGTGCCGCTATATCGCCCTTGACGGGCAGGAAGACATCAGTACCGTCAAGGACACGCTTTTGGCCGAACTTGCCTGAAGGTTATTCGATGATTTTTGCAGCACCGTCGGCTGACGAACTCGTTCTTCAGCCGACGCGCCGACTTCGGCGGTTCTTTCCTTCCTTTGTCCCGTCTTGCCGGGCAAACCACTTACGGCATTCGTAGGGTAAAAGAATGAGCCTCTGCGGACCGACAATGCCCTGAGCTTCCAAAAATTTCATTTTGGACCTCGGATTTCCGTACCAGGAACCTTTCAGTTCAATCCAGACACTGCGCCTGGGAAACCAAAAATCCGGAATAATCTGCCGCTCGGCGTCTATGCTGATGGCCCTGTGTTCGTAAAAAACCGGTTCACTCCAATGCTGCACGACAAATTCGGCAAATTCTTTTTCGAAATGGGAGCGGAAATACTTTCTCAGCCTGCCGGAGTATACCTGAAAGGGAAAACCCGGATCGCCCGCTGCGCGCAGCTCATCCGCAGCCGGAATCCATCCGGGAATCTCGCGCATGTCTTTGACATGCGAGCGCAGGCACAATTCGGAACAAAACAGCAAAGTATCCGGCCCGGCCGACAATCTGGGCGTGTAGGGCACTCCTCGACCGCAGAGAAAGCACGTCATGGGATGCGTACGGGGCAGATGACGCCGTGCGGCGCTTGGGTTGCCGAGGTAATCAAGAGGCGGCTCAAGCAGTAGGGTGCGGTCCGGTAAAATGTTGGCTGTACCAAGCTTGGGAGTAACGCATTGCAATACCTTCAAGCACCGGCATGCGGCCCGATAACGGGTATGGGCTGCGCCTGCATTACCTCCTGAATTCCCGGCGAAAATTTTACCTACGTCCTAATTGCTTGCAAATACTAAGGTTATCTTTTTTTGTGTAGGTTAAATAATTTTAACCTACAAACCAAAAAAGTGTAAGTATTTCAATGTAGGTAAAAAAACTCAGGGAATTCAGGTTACCTCGGCAATCCTCCGCCCGGCTGGACTGTCGAGAGGGCGGTGTGCGTTTCGCTCCGTTTTTGCCTCGGCCTTGCACAGGCTGTCAAGGGGTTGGCCGGACTCCCTTCAGGGTTTACTCATAAAAAAGATGGTTACCGGGTATGCGTGATCTTCAGGGTCGATCCGTTCTCATAATTTCTTAAAAAATTCAGATAGCTATACTTGAACGCCATTTATTGTAACATACTGAATTTACACAATATTGCGTTATGAAGTTGAGGAGAACAGGATGATCCTGCGTGATCTTGGGATTTTCCTTGCGCAAAGTCTAAATAAAATCTAGAATGCAGTATGCTTTCGCGTTTTTTTACCCCTCGTCGGCGCGGATTCATGCGTTGTATCGCCGTACTGTTCCTGCTGCTGTCGTGCTGCATTTCGGCGCCTTTGAGCACGGCGGCAGCGCAAAAAGGCGCGGCCAAGGCTGCGCAGCATAACGCAACAGCAGGCCCGGCAAAAAAAAGACCTGACGCGCAGGTCGCGCAGGCGGGCAAAGAAAAAAACAAGAGCGCGGCAAGCAGGCAGAACGCGGAAGTCCGAAAAAAGTCAGAGGGCACCAAGAGCGCGGCGGCACGAGGAAAAGCGGGCAAGACCGCGCCTGTCCCGGTCAAAGCCTACATCACCATGGACCTGACGCACAAAGCGGTGATCAGCGCTTACAACGCGGACCGTCCGATTGCCCCGGCTTCGCTGACCAAGGTGTTGACCATGTTCGTGATTCTCGATCAGGTCAAGGCCGGCAAACTTTCTCTGGACGGGATGGTGCAGGTCAGCCGCAAGGCCGCCGACACGGGCGGCTCGACCATCAACCTGCACGCCGGGCAACGCGTGCGCCTGAGCGACCTGCTCAGAGGCATGGCTGTGGCCTCCGGCAACGATGCCGCCGTCGCAGCGGCGCAACACGCCGCCGGGTCGGAGCAGGCCTTTGTGCGCTTGATGAACCGCAAGGCCAAAGCGCTGGGCATGACACGCAGCGTATTCAAGAATGTGCACGGCCTGCCCGCCCAAGGGCAGCAAAGCACAGCGCGCGACCTGCTGACCATGACCCGGAGTTATCTTGCGGCCCACCCCGGAGCCTTGGGGCTTTTTCATTCACGGCCCTACCTCGACCTGCAGAGCCTGCGCCCCAACACTCACCCCCTGCTGGGGCATATTGAAGGCGTGGACGGTCTGAAAACCGGGTATGTGGCGTCGTCCGGCTACAACCTCATCACCACGGCGCGCTACCGCAATACGCGTCTGGTCAGTGTCGTGCTGGGCGCGCCGAGCAAAGAAGTGCGCCTGCAGGAGGCGGGCAGGCTGCTGCGCGATGCCTATGCGCGGGTAGATGCGGCCGAGGCGAAAAAAGCCGCCGCGGGAAGTCGGAAAAAGGCGGGAAAAACTCGCGGTCTCGCCGATACAACACGTTCCGCAGCCTGATGACGTCGACCCCGCTCAACATTGCCGAACGCAACGCTCCCCCGTATCACCGCGCTCACAATGGTGAATCGTGGACGTACAGCATCTCGTACACAGTCTTTTTCAGTTCGTCCACGTCCAGAGGCTTGGCAATGTGCCCGTCCATGCCTGCTTTGCGGCTCTCTTCCCTGTCTTCGCGCATTGCGTTGGCCGTCATGGCTATGACGGGCACAGTCAGCGCATCGGCCTTACCGGAGGCGCGTATGCGTTGCGTTGCCTCCAGGCCGTCCATGACGGGCATGCGCACATCCATAAAAATGATGTCGTAGTCTTTGCCCAGAAAAGCCTTCAGCCCCTCCTCGCCGTTGTCGGCAGTATCTGTTTCGGCCCCGAAGCCGTCCAGAACGGCCACGGCGATTTCCCGATTGACGGCATTGTCTTCCACTAAAAGGAAACGGCGTCCGTCGCAGCGCAGGTTGTCCCAAGGTTTTTCTCCTTGCGCAAGAGATACCGAACCCGGCTCCACGCTTTCCAGTTCTACAAAAAAAGAAAAGCGGGATCCTTTGCCCGGCTCGCTGCTTACATGTATCGTGCCGCCCATGAGCTCCACCAAGGCCTTGCTGATGGAGAGGCCGAGGCCGGTTCCGCCGAATTTGCGGGAAGTCGAGGCATCTGCCTGGACGAAGGGCTGGAACAGGGACTCCTGCTCTTCGACGCTCATGCCTATGCCCGTGTCGCTGACCGTGCAGTGCAGGCGCAGGTGCCCGTCCGCGCCGGGGACAGCCTCCACATGCAGAGAAATACCGCCCTCGGAGGTAAACTTGGAGGCGTTGCCGAGAAGGTTCAGCAGAACTTGAGAGATGCGTAAATCATCGCCTTTGACGAATTCAGGCACCGAGTCGGCCGTCATGATCTCTAGACGCAGATTTTTTTCCGTGACGCGGGGCAGTATGAGTTCGCGGATATTCTCCGCCATTTCCCGAGGTCTGAAGATATGCCTGTCTATTTCCAGTTTGCCGGCTTCTATTTTGGAAAAATCAAGGATATCGTTGATAATGCCCAGCAATATGCCTGCTGAAGCCTGAATTTTTTTCAAGTATTCCAACTGGACGGGCGGCGGTCCGGCTTGTATGGCGAGCCGGGTCATGCCCAGCACGCCGTTCATGGGCGTACGTATTTCATGGCTCATGCGCGCGAGAAAGCTGCGTTGGGCGGCATTGGCGGCCTCGGCGGCGGCCAGGGCGCGATGCTGCGCATCAGCCTTCTGCAGGGCTTCGGCCATGGCGTTGATGCTTCCGGACACTTCGCCGAGTTCTCCGTCCGCCTCCGGCAGGCGGACACTCAAGTCGTCGTGCAGACGGCGTATACCGTCCACAATATGGGCGACATCCTGTACGGCGCGCCGTGAAAGCAGCAGAGCCGGCACAAAGGCCGCGCAGGAAAAGACAAGCATGATCGCGACCGCAACGCGCAGGGCGTCCGCGACTCTTGCCCTGACGTCCGCCGCCGTCTCATTGGCCCATACATAGCCGATGACCTGCCCTTCACGGATAAGCGGCACCATGGCGTTCATTATTTCGCCGCGCACCATGAGGCCGAAGGTCGTTTCGGCCTTGGCCGAAGCCATCACGCCGCGCCCGGGGTGGTCCGGAGCTATGGACCTGCCCACGGTTTCGCCGAACAACGACGACGGTCCGTAGGTGATGATGGCATCCAACTCCCGCGAATAAAAACCGATGCCCAGCCCTTCCTCGGCGGCGGCTGCGGCTTCATCGGTAACGCCTGCCAATTCTCTGTTCAGAACCAGGATTTGCTCTTCCCGCGGCGCGTTTTCGGCACCGTCGCGCCGCAACAGCGCCCGGTAGCCGCCGGGGTCGAGACGGGCGGCCAGAAGACGGGCATAGCCCGTTAGTTTGCCTGCCTTTTCCTCCAGAAAGGTCTTTTCCATCACATCCATAATCTTAAAGCAGGCCAGGAAGAGCGGTACGTTCATGAGGATCAGGGACGCAAGCAGCATTTTGCCGAGCGGCGAGAGCAAAAATCGTTTCACAAACAGTCCCTTGAATTGCGCATAACAAAAGCTCCGCTCGCCAAGCCTTGCCCGAAAGCATGCCCGGCGGGAAGGAGCACCTTCATGTTGTGATTATTTCAATGCCGAATACAACTTGCCGTAATGGTTATCCGGGAGTGGAACAGCGCGTCGGATCGGTACGCCGAATCGAATTTGGACAGCACTGCTTTTTTTCAAGCATAGCGCATAGTCCGTCGGATGTAAACGCGCGGCTGAGCAGGCGCGGGGCAGGCGCAGAGGAAACGCCGGGACGTCGGGGGTTTCGTCCCAACCCGCGCCGGGGCAAGCCTGTCGGAAAATGGATACATCGACGCTGCCCGGCCTGTTTTTTTCAACCGCTGCCTGCTTGCCCAAACAGGATAAGCAGGATACAACCGTGCGCAACGACAGTATGCACATCGTCCGCCCCCACGGGCAAAAGGGAACGCATGCCTGCCAGATTTCTCCATGCCGCAAGCGGCAACAGTGATAAGTCCCGCACAACGCGGGAATTTGCGACGGACGCGTGGCAAGAAGTCCGTATGGACGACAATCCTGAAGTCCGTCCGGATATCCAGGCGGACATGCTGCACATGGATGCCGTCGCCAACGAATCCTTCGACGCCGCGTTCACCGCGTACAGTCTGGAGAGGCTGTACGCGCATGAAGTGCTTCCCGCTCTGCGCAGTCTGCACCGGGTCCTCAAGGACAACGGATACCTGGTGGTGCACTGCGCTGACCTCCGTTCGGCCTGTGCGTTGATCGCCGGAGACAAACTGCTGGAACCCGCCTACGAATCGGCCGCCGGCCCGGTGGCCCCGCTTGATATTCTTTACGGTTTCCGACCCGCCCTCGCGGCGGGGTATACAAGGCACGCCAACAAATGCGGGTTCACCGCCCGCGCGCTCACGGGCACCCTCGCACAGGCCGGTTTCGGTTCCGTCTGGATAACCGTGAACGCGCCCACCTATACGATAACGGCCATCGCATCCAAAAGAGAACGCCCGGAAACCGGTATGCGGGAACTGGCCAAAACGCATTTTGCCCGGTGATGTTTTTTGTCATACGCCGCGAGGCACGGTGGAGAAAGGGACAATCCCCGCCCGCCCGTCGTCCGCCTGCAGCCGTCTGAACCATGCAAAAACCGGATCTCGCCCTTTTCCCGACCGGTCCGGGCGTCTACCTGTACAAGGACGCCGCCGGACATATCCTGTATATAGGCAAGGCAGGCAACCTGCGCCAACGTCTGGCTTCCTACTTTCGCGCCGGCGCCGCTCTGCCCGTGAAAACACGCGTCATGCTGGATGAAGCGCGGCACATAGACATTTTGCGCACCGGCACGGAAAAGGAAGCTCTGCTGTTGGAAGCCGGGCTGATAAAAAAACACCATCCCCGATTCAACATCGTCCTCAGGGACGACAAGGAATACCTGCTCATCCGCATCGCCCGCGGCCACCCCTATCCCAAGGTGGAAATCGTACGCCGGTCCAAGCACGGCAACAAAAGCGCGGGAGCGAAGCTCTTCGGCCCCTTTTCTTCCGGACAGGCGGCGCGCGACACGTTGCGCCTCATCCATAAAAATTTTCCCTTGCGCCGCTGCCGCGACGCTGCCTTTGCCAACCGCACCCGCCCCTGCCTGTACCATGATATGGGACAATGCCTCGCCCCTTGCGTCATGCCCGTTCCGCCCAAAACGTACCGCGGCATTCTGGACCAGGTGCAATTGCTTCTCTCCGGCAAAACGCGCAAACTTGTGAGCGGAATCAAGCGTGAGATGGATATTGCCTCACGGGAGTTGCATTTCGAAAAGGCGGCGGCACTGCGCGACCAAATCCGCTCTCTGGAAAAAACCGTGGAGCGGCAGTCCGTTGTGTTGGATGAAAACACCGACCTGGATATTGTCGGGCCGGCGACGGTGCCCGAGGGTGCGGCGCTGGGTCTGCTGGTCGTGCGCGGCGGACTGCTGCAGGACGGGCGCAATTTTTTCTGGCCGGGGCTCGCTCCGGAAGACGCGCCTGACCTGTTGGACGATTTCCTGACCCAATATTACGCGCAAAGCGATACTTACGTGGAAAGCATACCACCGCGTATCGTCGTGCCGCGTATTGCGGGAAACGAGGAGGAGTCCTTCCACGCTCTGGAACGCGCCCTGTCGGAACTGCGCGGCAGACCTGTACGCATAGCGCGCCCTTCCGGGCCGGATGAAAACAGTCTGATCCTGATGGCTGAGTCCAATGCCCGCACCGCCGCTGCGGCCGCGGCCCGCAAGCCGGCAGCCGGCCAGCTGCAGCAACGCTTCCAGGCAACAAAGCCCGTGCGCCGCATTGAAGTCGTCGACATTTCACATATCTCCGGAAGCAAAACGCGGGCGGGCATGGCGGTTTTCGAGGATGAACGCCCGGTATTCAAAGCCTACCGGGTCTACAACCTGGATGCGGATCCGGACGCTGCGGGCACGGGCGACGATTACGCCGCCCTCGCCGCCTGGGCCGGCCGCAGAATTGCCGATGCCGCGGAGCAGCCTTTTCCGGACCTGATGCTCATCGACGGCGGCAAAGGGCAGCTTGCCGCCGTGTTTCAGGTGTTCAACGCGGCGAACATCAAGACGGGGAATGAGCAAGGCGCCGCCTGCATCCTGGCTTCCATCGCCAAAGCCCGCAACGAACGCGGCGGGAGCGACCGGCGCGCGGGCAACACCGCTGACCGCATCTTTGTGCCCGGACGCGGCAAGCCGCTCAACTTCCCCCCCGGTTGCCCGGAACTCCTCTACCTGCAGCGTGTGCGCGACGCGGCACACAAATTTGCCGTGCGACAGCACCGCAAAGCGAGGTCGGCAGCCGCCTTCACCGGCCGGCTGGCGGGAGTCCGCGGCATCGGGCCGCGCCTGACGCGCGCCCTGTACAAGCATTTCGGCTCCTTGCCCGCCATGCAGGAGGCGGGCGAACAACAACTGGCCGAGGTCCCCGGCATAGGCAAAGGCAGAGCGGCTGCCGTCATCGCCGCTCTTGCCGCCGAAAACAACACCGATTCCGGTACACAACGGGAGAAGCCGTGATTCGTATCCTCCCCCCGCAACACCGCCTTCCGGAGCAATTTCACCGGACACAGCCGGAGACCCCTGCTCCCCGCAACGCCCTCTCTACCGCTCCGGGCCGCTCCGGCATGCGCCCCACCGGCCTGAATTGCGACAAAAGCCTGAGCGACCTCTCAACCGCTTCGGGTCGCTCCTTCATGCGTCCCCGAGACCTTGTCCTCGTCACAATACTGCTGTGCTGCGCCGCCGCCTGTTCCGCCAAAGCGCCGGATCCGGCGATGGGACAAACACGCCCGGCGGGTGTTTCCGGCCCGATCAACTCGGAAGCGGAAAGAGCCTACGCCGAGGCGGCTGCGCTCCGGAGTCGCCCCGCGGCTTCCGCAAGCGCGTTTGCCGTCTGCTCGAATCCGGCTGAAGCCGTGCGGAAACTGGACAAGGCCGTCGCGCTCGAACCGAAATTCGCGCGGGCCTATGCCCTGCGGGGATTAATCGAAAGCGAAACGGGACAAAAGGAAAAAGCCTTTGAAGATTTGACCGTCGCCGTGCGCCTGGAGCCGACGGCCGAACATTATGCCTCCCGCGCCCTTGTTTCCCTGCGCCAGGGACAGATAAAGGCGGCGGAGCGTGATCTGGACTATGCCCTGAAACTGGACGCGGCCTCGGATAAAGCTCATAATTATTTCGGCGTCCTGCACCTGAGCTTGGACGACAGGACGGCGGCATGCGTGAACTTCAGGGACGGCTGCAAGCACGGCGACTGCGCTTTTTTGGAAGCCGCGCGCAAAGAAAAAATTTGCCCCTGACGCGGTGACGGGTCAGACAACACCCCGCCTTTTTCAGGGAGGCGGTACGGCAGGCAGATGGTCAATCCTTCCCGCCTTTTTATTACACGCCCGGTTGCAACCTCCCTGCTCACGGCCGCCCTCCTGCTTTCCGGGCTGCTCGCCCTGCGCAATCTGCCTGTTTCGGCGTTACCGGAGATAGATTATCCCACCATACAGGTCGTCACGCTCTATCCCGGCGCCGGCCCGGAAGTGGTGACCTCGGGCATAACCGCGCCCCTTGAAAACCAGTTCGGACAGATGCCGGGCCTTGACCGCATGTCTTCGCAAAGTTCCGCTGAGGCATCGGTCATCACCCTCCGCTTTATTCTGGAAATGAGCCTGGACGTAGCGGAGCAGCAAGTACAGGCGGCAATCAACGCCGCCGCGGGCTATTTGCCCTCGGATCTGCCCAATCCTCCCGTGTACAACAAGGTCAACCCGGCCGACCCGCCGATTATGATTCTGGCTGCCTCCGCCGAAGGCATGACCCTGCCCGCCCTTCAGGACATGATCGATACACGGCTGGCGCAAAAAATCTCCCAAATATCCGGCGTCGGCCAAGTCAATCTGTCGGGCGGACAAAAGCCGGCCGTCCGCGTACAGGTCGACCCGCGCATGCTGGCCTCTCTGGGGTTTTCGATGGACGACGTCAAAAACGCCGTGGCAGGCGCCAACGTGAGCATAGCCAAAGGCGGCTTTGACGGGCCCGAACGCTCCATGACCATAGACGCCAACGACCAATTGCGCAGCGCCGACGAATACCGGCGGCTGATCATCGGCTACAGAAACAATGCTCCCGTCTATCTGTCCGCGGCGGCCGAGCTCACAGACGGGGCGGAAAACGAATATCTGGCCGCTTGGCACAACACAACTCCCGCCGTCCTCATCAACATCCGCAGACAGCCGGGCGCGAACATCATCAAGGTCGCCGACGACATAAAACGTATTCTGCCCGCCCTGCGCGCCGCGCTTCCCGGCGGTGTGGACATTGAAGTCCTGACGGACAGAACCGTCACCACCAGGGCCACCATAGCCGATGTCCGCTTTGAACTGGTGCTGGCGGTGGTCATGGTCATCGTCATCATGTTTCTCTTTCTGGGTAGCCTGCCCGCGACAATCATCCCCGGCACGGCAGTCCCGCTCTCTCTGGTGGGCAGCTTCGGCCTGATGTATTTTCTGGGTTTTTCCGTCAACAATCTCACGTTGATGGCCCTGACCATCGCGGCCGGTTTTGTGGTGGACGACGCCATAGTGGTGACGGAAAACATCAACAGACACATGGAGGCGGGCAAAAGTCCCATGCAGGCCGCTCTGGACGGCTCCGGGCAAATCGGCTTCACCATCATTTCCCTGACCGTATCACTGGTCGCCGTGCTCATTCCCCTGCTCTTCATGGGCGACGTCGTAGGACGGCTGTTTCGCGAATTCGCCGTGACCCTGGCTGTGTCCATCCTGCTTTCCGCGGCGCTTTCCTTGAGTCTTACGCCTATGATGTGCGCGCATATCCTGCCGCCGCCGTCGAAAGAGCGGGAGCGACGGAGCGGCGTGTGGCAGGGCGTTCTGAACCTTTATGAGCGTCTGTTGTTGAAAGTACTTGATCACCAGGGAGCGACGCTGGCGGTTGCCGCCGGAACCCTGGCGCTGACCGTAGTTTTGTATATCACCATACCCAAGGGATTTTTCCCCGTGCAGGACACGGGGCTGATCTCCGGCATCACCGAGGCCGCTCAGGACATCGGCTTCCAGGCCATGGCCCGCAAGCAGCGCGAACTTGCCGCCCTTGTGCTGGAAGACCCCGATGTCGAGAGCCTGTCTTCCTTTATCGGCGTCGACGGAAGTAATCCGTCTCTGAACAGCGGTCGCATGTCCATCAATCTGAAAGCGCAGGCCGAGCGCACGAGCCGCGCGCCGGAGATCATCAGGCGACTGCAGGCGCGCCTGGAAAGCCTGTCGGGCATCACCCTGTACATGCAGCCCGCTCAGGACATCACTATTGAAGACAAAGTCTCCCGCACCCTGTACCAGTTCAGCCTGGAGTCCCTGAACACGGACAACCTGAAGGTATGGGTCCCTCGCCTGCTCGCCGCTCTGGCCGAGCGCCCGGAGCTTGCCGACGTCGCCTCGGACCTCCAGACCGCCGGTACGGAAGCCTTCCTGGTCATCGACCGGGACCGGGCGAGTTCTCTGGGGGTCTCGGCGGCAGCCGTAGACAACGCCCTGTACAACGCCTTCGGGCGGCGCATGATTTCCACCATTTTCACCCAGAGCAGCCAATATCGGGTCATTTTGGAAGCCAAGCCGGAGTTTCGACGCGATGTCTCAAGTTTCCAGCATATTTACCTCAAAGGCACGGACGGGAGCATGGTGCCGCTGACTTCCCTGGCCCGCGTTGAAGAACGCGAGTGTCCGCTGGTCATCAACAGGCAGGGACAGTTTCCTTCAGCCACCGTCTCTTTTAACCTGGGATCCGGCTACAGCTTGGGTGACGCCGTCGGCGCCGTTGAGGAAACGGCAAAGGCAATCGGGCTGCCGGCAAGTCTGCCCTTGACTTTTGAAGGCGCCGCCGGGGCCTTCCGGGCTTCCCTTTCCGGCACCCTGCAGTTGATCCTGGCCGCCCTGCTGACCATGTACATTGTACTCGGCGTACTTTACGAGCATTACATACATCCCGTCACCATACTCTCCACCCTGCCGTCGGCGGGCGTCGGAGCGTTGTCGGCCCTGATGGTCTGCGACATGGACCTCGGCATCGTGGGCATCATAGGCATTATCCTGCTTATCGGCATCGTTAAGAAAAACGCCATCATGATGATTGATTTCGCCCTGGATGCCGAGCGGCATGAAGGCAAAAGCCCGCGCGAGGCCATCCGCCAAGCCTGTCTGCTGCGCCTGCGCCCCATTCTCATGACCACCTTTGCCGCCCTGTTCAGCGCCCTGCCTATGATGCTCGGCGACGGCACGGGTTCGGAACTGCGCAGACCCCTGGGCGTGACCATGATCGGCGGCCTGCTGGTCAGCCAGGTCCTGACCCTGTTCACAACCCCGGTTATTTATCTGGCTTTTGACAAAGCGGGACGCCGCTTCAGAAAAACACTGCGGCAAACGGCCGACGATGCTTCGGAAACCGTGAGCAACGCTCCGGGAAACGCGCGCTGAACAACGACGCCCGCGCGCCGTACAGGACTGCTCCCATGCGTTACAGCATCATCACCGCAACATTGAACGCCGCGCGCTTTCTGCCCCGAACACTGAATTCCATTCTGGCGCAACAAGGCTGCGTCTGCGAAATAATAGTCAAAGACGGGGCGTCCGCGGACGACACCGTGGACATCCTGAAAAAGTACGGAAGGCGCATCACCTGGAGCAGTTCGGCGGACAAGGGGCTGTACGACGCCTGGAACCGGGCGCTGGACGGGGGCATACACGGCGATTGGGCGCTGTTCCTCGGCGCGGACGACTTTCTGTTGTCAGAGACCGTTCTTGAATGTTGCGGACGGTATCTTGCCGCCCTGCCGCCGGAAACGGCGTTTGCCGCAGGCGGCCTCGTCCTGGGCAGGAACGGACGCCCGAAAACCAGGATACGCAACAACCTGACGGACATGTACAGCCTTTTGCTGCGCGGCGTCGGGCTGCCTTTCCCGGCGACGTTTATCCGCGCGGAGTTGTTTCGTGGTCAGCGTTTCGACACTTCTTTCAAGATAGCCGGCGACCTGGAATTCACCGCCCGCCTGCTGACGGCGGACAATCTGGCCGTCGTGCCGCACTTCGTGACGTTCATGGAGCACGGCGGCCTGAGCGACAGTCCCGTCCACGCGGAACTGTTGCTGGAGGAAAAAAAACGCGTTCTGCGCACGCACATCATTCCGAAAGCCCGCATGATTGCCGAAAGCTGTCTGCGCTACCTGTCCGGGGATGCAGGCGGAGAGCCGCGCCCCGCGCAAAAATCTTCCTGAAGGGAGATACTTCGGACCATAAAGGAATTTCGGGTGAACCTGTCCGCAGTTTTCATTTTCCGTCCCGTCGGCACCACGTTGCTCACGGCGGCCGTAGTCCTGGTGGGTCTGGCGGCCTATGCCCTGCTGCCGGTCGCACCCCTGCCCCAAGTGGATTTTGCCACCATCCGGGTACAAGCCGGCCTGCCGGGAGCAAGCCCCGAAACCATGGCCGCTACGGTCGCCACGCCTCTGGAACGCGCCCTGGGCCGCATTGCGGGCATCACGGAAATGACGTCCACCAGTTCGCAGGGCAGCACAAGCATCGTCCTGCAGTTCGACCTCTCCCGCGACATCGACGGGGCGGCCCGCGACGTGCAGGGGGCGATCAACGCGGCGGTCTCCACCCTGCCCTCCATGCCGCGCAATCCAAGCTACCATAAAAGCAACCCGGCGGATGCCCCCGTCATGGTCATCGGGCTGACGTCAAGCGTCCTCAGCCTCGGCGAACTATACGACGTAGCTTCCACGGTTTTCGCGCAGAAGCTTTCGCAGGTTTACGGCGTCGGCGAGGTGACGGTCGGAGGATCTTCCCTGCCGGCCGTGCGCGTGGAAATCGACCCCGACGCTTTGCACAGCCGGGGACTCTCTCTGGAGGAGGTGCGTTCCGCCGTAATGCGCGCAAACGTCAACAGTCCCAAGGGGATACTCGACAACGGAGAACGCCGCCTGAGCATAGGAGCCGAGGACCGTCTGCGCCGGGCTGAAGATTTCGCCTCGGTGGTTGTCCGCCATACGGACGGCGCGACCTTGCGTCTGTCCGACGTTGCCGAGGTCGGCGGAGGCGTCGAAGACAAAAGGAACATCGGGTATGCGGGCGGCAAGCCTGCAATCCTTCTGGTAATTTTCAAGCAACCCGGCGCAAACATCATTGAAACCGTGCGCCGCGTACGCGACATTCTTCCGACCTTGCGCTCATGGGCACCGGAAAGCGTGGATTTCACCATCACCATGGACCGTTCACCGTCCATCGCAGCTTCTGTCCGGGAAGTGGAACAGGCGCTGCTGCTCTCCATGTGTCTGGTCATTCTCGTGGTATTCCTGTTCCTGCGCAATGCCGGGGCTACCTTTATCCCCGCCGTCGCCGTGCCCGCCTCCCTGGCAGGCACCTTTGCCGTCATGTATCTGTGCGGCTTCAGTCTGAACCATCTCTCCCTCATGGCGCTGACGGTGGCCACGGGTTTTGTGGTGGACGACGCCGTCGTGGTCACGGAAAACATCGTCAGGCACATGGAAAACGGAAAACGGGCCGTGGAAGCCGCGCTGCTGGGCAGCCGCGAAGTCGCGTTCACCGTGTTTTCCATCAGCGTATCGCTGGTGGCGGTCTTCATTCCGATCCTCGGCATGGGGGGGCTGTTGGGCAGGCTGTTCCGGGAATTCGCGGTCACCCTGTCCGCCGCCGTGCTGGTTTCTCTGGTGATTTCCCTGATTTCGACGCCCATGCTCTGCGCCGCCCTTTTGAAACCGATTCGGCATGCCGCGCGCGTTCCGGCGCGCGGAGACCACGGCTCACGGAAGTCGGCTGACGGGCTGCCCGCCGGCTTCAAACCTTTCCGGGGCGGCTTCACTGAGATGCTGCTCGGCGTTTACGCGCGCACCCTGGCCGTTGCGCTGCGTTACAAGCGCATCACCTTGCTGCTGCTCCTCCTGACGGTAGGGTTTAATGTGTATCTGTATATCATCGTACCCAAGGGCTTTTTCCCCCAGCAGGATGTCGGGCAGATTTTCGGCATGATCCGGGCGGACGAGAGCATTTCGTTCCAGGCCATGCAGCCCAAGCTCGTTCAGTTGATGGACATCGTGCGTTCCCATCCGGATGTGGCGCAGGTGGGAGGATTCACGGGCGGACGGCAGCGCAATTCCGGCATGGTTTTCATCACGCTCAAGCCCGCGCAGGAGCGCAACAAATCAGCCGCGCAGGTCATCAACGAACTGCGGGGAAAACTCGCCGGGGTCGCAGGCGGGGAACTTTTTCTTTCTCCCATGCAGGACCTGCGCATGGGCGGCAGGCGCACCCGCGCGGAGCACCAGTTCACCCTGCAAAGCGACGACCTGGGCCTGTTGCGCCGCTGGACGCCGCTCGTGACTGAAGCCTTCCGGCGGATTCCCGGTCTTGTGGACGTGAACTCGGATCAGGAAACACGCGGGCTGCAAACTCTGGTCACCGTCGACAGGGAGATGCTCGCAAGGCTCGGCGTCACGCAACGACAGGTGGATACGGCGTTGGGGCTGGCTTTCGGGCAGGCGTTAGCCTCGACCATTTACACGGATGTCAACCAGTACCGAGTGGTTATGGAGTACGCCGACCCTTATCTCCAGGGGCCGGAAGGGCTGTTTTACCTGTATGTTCCTGCCGGCGCGGACGCGGTGCAGACGCAGGACGCCGCGCGCGCGGGGCTTTCCGGGAATGCCGGGTCGTCGCTGTATACAGTTTCGACGGCGGAAAGCGTCGCGGGACGCCTGATTCCCCTGAACGCCTTTGCCGTTTTTTCCCCGTCCCTGACCTCGCTTTCCGTGTCGCACCAGGGGCAGTTCACAGCCGCCACCATTTCGTTCAACCTGTTGCCCGGCACCGCCCTCTCCCAGGTACAAGAGAGGATTCGCGAGGCAATGGAAGCAATCGGGGTACCGGAGGCGGTGCACGGTTCCTTTTCCGGCACGGCCGGGGCATTTGCCTCCGCTCTGCGCGACCAGCCCCTGCTGATACTCGCGGCGCTGCTGACGCTGTATATAGTGCTGGGCGTCCTGTATGAAAGCCTGATCCATCCCCTGACCATTCTTTCCACCCTGCCTTCCGCCGGGGTAGGCGCTATTTCCGGACTGATGCTTTTCGGCGCGGAATTCACGGTCATAGCCTTTATCGGCGTCCTGCTGCTGGCCGGGATCGTCAAAAAAAACGCCATCCTGATGATAGATTTTGCACTGGAAGCGCAACGCAACGAAGGGCTTTCGGCTGAAGCGGCCGTGTACAAGGCCTGTCTGCTGCGTTTCCGGCCCATCATGATGACGACCATGGCCGCTGTGGGCGGGGCGCTTCCTTTGCTGCTGGGCAGGGGCGACGGCGCGGAACTGCGCACGCCGCTGGGGATCACTATCGTGGCCGGTTTACTGGTCAGTCAGTTGTTGACCCTTTATACCACGCCTGTTGTGTATATCTTCATGGACAGGCTGGCGCGGAAAGGGCCGGTGCGGACGGTTGCCGCCTGAAGCGGCGCCGGAAAGACGGTTCATAAAACCCGAACAGCCTCCCGCAAGACGGCCGCGGTATACGGGAAGGTTCAAGAGAGACGGAGCCGTGTCAATACGCCGCCTTTCTCCTGCTCCACTCCGAATCTTCACTAAAAATTTTACTATTTCACATCGTTATTATGTATTTGTCTCTATGCAGGGCACCACTTTTGCCGCAGCATCCGGCCTGATGCCTGCGCATAAGCTTATACCGAAAAAGTATTTTGCAAACTTTCCTCCATTGTTGTTGAAGGAAGACACCTCCAACATCACTTGGGGGAAATCGTCCGATAGTGCCGGCAGGCTTCCGGCGCCGGTATGCGGGGAAACAACAATGGAAGACAAGCAAACATCGGGTTGCGCCGGTTGCAGGCTGTTGGGCTGCAGAACGAATGACGCAAGCTCCTTTCCTCCTTTTTGTCCCACGAAAAATATCGATGCGCGTCTGCTCAGGCAGGCCATGGATATTTACGCGTCAAACGAAGAGTTTTTGCGGCTTGCCAGGGCTTCCACCATCCTTGAAGGCGAAACGTACGGCAGGCTGACCCGCGTTGAGGAAACCATCGAATTCATTCGCCGCATGAATTTCCGTGCCGTCGGCGTAGCCTCGTGCGTCGGACTCATGGCTGAAACATCCGTCTTTGTCAGAATTCTGAAGCGGGAGGGCATCGAGAGCTTTACTGTAGGATGTAAAGCCGGAGCAGAAGACAAAACCGCCATCGGAGTGCCGGAATCAAAAAAGATAAACGGCGGATGCGGACACGAATCAATGTGTAATCCGATTATGCAGGCTAAGGTACTTGCGGCGCGCAAAACGGATTTTAACATTGTGATAGGGTTGTGTGTCGGTCATGATTCTCTTTTTATCGCCAATTCGCAGGCGCCTGTAACGGTCATGATTGTCAAGGACCGGGTACTCGGACACAATCCGGCCGTTGCACTCTATACCGCCGACGGCATGTATTCACGTTTCAAAAAGCAAGCTCAGTCCACAACAACGTCATGACGTATTGGTACCCGATTATTGATACCGGGAAGAACTCCTGTGCCTCCCTTTTCCCCAAGCTCCGGAATTGTCTATTCTGCTTCTCGTTCCACAGGGATATTTTTTCGCGTGTACACACGCCTGGACCGTACAACGCGCACGGCAGGCGCAAAGGGACGCCGTACCTTGACGGCGGCGAAATCAATCACCAAGGTGATTGCTTTGTTTTTTTTCCGCCTGCGCATGTTTTCTCACTCGATCGTTTTTTTATACACGTATGGAAAACCTTTCCGGTAAGGCTGTTGCCCCTTCCGGCAGCCGAATTCCCTGAATTTCCGCGAAATAGTCAACGTCACCCTTGTGCAGCCGACAGCGACACGCCTGCACGGCACGCCGAGTACCGGGGTAAGGCCGGCGTGACCGACCGCGCGCTCCGGCCCTTCCGGCAGGGTACGAATTTCCTCGGCCATGACAACGGCCGGCAATTTCATCTGCACCGAAAAACTGAAAGCATCCGGCAGACAGCTCGGCCCAGGCCCGCCGACAGAAAACAAAGTTTCCAACTTCAACGCCGACAAAATTTTTCCTCCCGGCGCCGGACTTCCTGTCCAATACCCTCTTGCCTCTTGAGGGATTGTATGCTATCCGGGCAATCAAGATAGATTCTTGATAAGGAGGCCCTGCGGGGCGGGCGGGTTGAGTAGCCTTTCCGCAGGCGCGCAGTGTATCGAAAAAAAGCGCGAAGGCAAATTTTTTCTGCCCGCGCCGACCTCAAGCCAAGGAGTCCGAGTATGGATGTAGTTATGTTGTCGCGTCTGCAGTTCGCGGTAACGGTTTTTTTCCATTTTATTTTTGTGCCGCTCACTCTGGGCCTGTCGGTT
>JAITEY010000220.1 GCA_031281815.1 Desulfovibrio sp.
CCAGGAGCATGCGGACGCCTGCCTGCGCCGCCAGCGGATGCGATGTGGAAACAACATTGCGCGCAAAAAGCGGCGTCCGAATGGTGCGGTACGGGTTTGTCCAGTCGAATTTCAAGATAGACCTCTCCTGCCGAACATCCGCATTTCCCCCATCAGTGCGCCTCGGCCCAGTTTTGCCCGCAGCCGCTGTCCACGCGCAGTTCAACATTGAGTGTCGTGCCGCCGGGTTTGACCCCGGCCATAATCGCGGCGAGGCGGACGCGCGCCGCTTCGGCGTTCTCCGCAGGCACTTCAAGCAGCAGTTCGTCGTGAATCTGCAGGATCAGGCGTGCTTCGAGGGCGTTCAGTTCAGGGTCGTTGCCGGCGTTGATCATGGCCGGTTTGATGATGTCCGCGGCACTGCCCTGGATGCGGGCGTTGACGGCCTGCCTTCCGGCCTGGGCGCGCAGTTGGGTGTTCTGCGAGGCGATGTCAGGGGTAAGCCGGCGTCTGCCCGCGATGGTGCCGACGTAGCCCTTTTCCGCCGCTTCTTCCTTGACGGCGTCGTAAAAACGCTTCAGGCCGGGCAGACGGGCGAAATATCGAGTAATGAAGGCGGCGGCATCCTTGACGCTCTCGCCCAGTTCACGGGCCAGCTTTTGCGCGCCCATGCCGTAAATAAGACCGAAGTTGACGGTCTTGGCCTTGCGGCGCATGTCCGGGCTTATCTGCTCCTGCGGCAGGTCGAAGAGCAGCGCGGCCGTGCGGGCGTGGATGTCCTGCCCGTTGCGGAAGGCGTCGAGCAGCGCCTTTTCGCCTGAAAGGCAGGCCAGCACGCGCAGTTCTATCTGCGAATAGTCGGCGCAGACCAGGCGTTTGCCGGGAGCGGCGGTAAAACAGGCGCGCATGCGCCTGCCGAACGCGCCGCGCACGGGTATGTTCTGCAGGTTCGGGTTGCTGGACGACAGCCGCCCCGTGGCCGTGGCCGTCTGGTTGAAGGTGGTGTGGATGCGCCCCTCGGCATCGGCCAGCCCCGGCAGGGTTTCCAGATAGGTGGAGCGCAGTTTCTCCAGCTTGCGCCAGTCCAGCACGGCCTGGACCACGGGGTGTTTGCCCGCCAGTTTTTCCAGCACGTCCTGCGAGGTCGAGGCCGCGCCTCCCCGCGTTTTGCCGCCGCCCGGCAGCTTGAGCACGCTGAACAGCAGGTCCGAAAGCTGCTGCGGCGAACGGATGTTGAAGATCCTGCCCGCCAGTTGGTGGACGACCGCGGTCCGCCGGTCCAGCTCACCCCGCACTTCGTCCAGAAAAGAAGCCAGGGCCGCGAGATCCACGGCGATGCCGCGCTGCTCCATGCGGGCAAGCACCGGGACAAGGGGCAGTTCCACGCTGCGCAGCACATCCCTCAAATCATCGGGGGAGTGCTCGTCCAGAAAGCGGTACAGGGCCAGAGCGCAACGGCCGGGCATGGCCTCAGGGTTCCCCGGCCCGCCGGCAGCCTCGTTGAAGCGCTCGGCAAGATGGGCGAAAGAATAGGTCCGGTCTTCCGGATTGAGCAGGTAGGCCGCCAGCGAAAGGTCGAAAAAACGCTCCGGGGGCAGTTTGTCCAAGGCGGGCGCGGCCTTGAGCAAAGCCTTGTAGTCGGGGCACACCAGGCGCGGGCGGGAGTGAGCAACGAGAAAACGCGCGAGCGCGTGGTCCGGCCCGGTGTAAAGGTATTCCCCGGCACCGGCGCACAGCACGATCCCCCCGCTTTTGCGGAGCGTCAGGCTCAGGGCGTCCGCGCCTTGTTCCGGAAGGGGGAGCGTCTCCGGGGCCGCGATTTCGGGAAAGGCCGGTTCGCCGGGCACAGCGTCGAACAGGCCGCCTTGCCTGCTTGACGCCTGTCCGTCGGGGCCGGCAAAAAAGCGACCCTGCGCATCGGGGCCGGCAACAGCGCTCCCTTGGCTCTCCTGTCCTCCGGGGCCGGTGAAAGAGCGATCCTGCCCGGCCGGTTGCGGCCCGGGCGCAACGGATGTGCGCGGCAGGGGAAGGCTTTCGGCGCTTTCGTCGCGGGGCGGGGCGGAAAAAAGCAAACGCTCTTCCCCAGGAGGGGGCACCGCCGGGCGGGCGGAAAAAAGCGAAAGCACTTCCGTAGGCTGGGGCACTGCCGGGCGGGCGGGGACATCCGCCGGCGCATCCCTCCCGGGCGCGGGCGCGCTTTGCGCGGCAAGCGCGCCCGCGGCCTTGCCGTCGTTAAACAGGGCCGCCATTTCCCGTGCGAGCGCGCGCATTTCATAACGTGCCGCGAATTCGGCAAGGCGCCCGGCATCGGGAGACGACGGGACCAGATCCTCCTCGCGCAGTTCGGCGCAACGGTCCGTCCGGAGCCGGGTGAGTTCGCGGTACAACATGGCTTCATCGCGCCGGCCCTCCAGCAGGGGCCTGACTTTCTCGGGCACGCCCGCAAGGCCGGCAAAGAGCGCTTCCAAGGTCGTAAATTGCCGGATCAGCGCCAGCGCCGTCTTGGGGCCGATTCTGGGCAGGCCGGGGATATTGTCGCCGGCGTCTCCGGTCAGGGCTTGAAAATCCGGCCAGGATGACGGCTCTATGCCGTATTCGGCCCGGAAATCCGCGAGGGTGGTCAGCCTGTCTTCCTTGGCCCCCGGATCCCAGAGACTGACCGTGTCATGCAGGCACTGCTTGAGATCCTTGTCTGCGCTGAGTATGACGACCGGATGCGCGGCGCGGAAACGCAGGGCGAGGGAGGCGATGAAGTCGTCCGCCTCGCAGTCGGAGGTCATGAGCACCGGCAGGCCGAGCAGGGCCAGCAGTTCGCGCAGAGGCTCAATCTGCAGCAGCAGTCCTTCGGGCGGGGCCGAACGGTTGGCTTTGTATGTCGGCAGGAGTTCACGGCGGAAGTTCGGCCCTTTGCCGTCAATGACGAAAACGAAACGGGAGGGTTTTTCCTCGCGCAACAGTTTCAACAGCAGGCGGGTCACGATATAGATGATGTTGGTGGGAAAACCGTCGCGGCGGCACATGGTGCGGAACGCGTAAAACCCGCGGAAAATGAAGGCTGAGCCGTCCATGAGGTACAGCGGGTCGGTGAGCAGCCCGAGGCGGTCGCGTACGGGCACGGCTTACTCCGCCCGGCTTTCGGCGCTTGCGTTTCTGCCGCGCTTGATCTGCGCAAAGGCGTCGAGCAGGGAAAAGAGGGCCGTTTTGCTGAAAGGCCGGGCGAGGAACTCCGAACACCCGGCAAGCCTGCACTGGCGTTTGAATTCCGGCATGGCATAGGAGGTGACGGCGACGACGGGCGTCGGTTCCATGCCGGCATCGGCCTCAAAGGCGCGGATGACGCGTGTGGCCTGATAACCGTCCATAATCGGCATTTCCATGCACATGAACACGGCGTCGTAACGGCCTCGCTGGAAAGCTTCCACGCATTCCCGGCCGTTGCGGGCTTCGGTAATGCGGTGCATGGTGCCGCGTAGGAACAGGGAAAAGAGCATGCGGTTGTTGAGGTTGTCGTCGGCCAGCAGGATGTCCAGTCCCGCGCCGCGGGAGCCTGCGCCGTGCAGATTCAGGCCGCCGGCATCGCTCGGGTCGTCCGGATCGACAAGGCCGTACAGCCCCGCCGTGGGCCTGACGTCGCCGAGGGGGACAAGGCCGGGGTCGTCGTCCATCGCGCCGGGGTCGTAAGTCCGGCCCGGCCGGAGCCGGGCGGCCGATGCGTCGTCGTCCATCGCGCCGGGGGCGTAGAGGGAGGAGTCGGCATAGGCGGCTGCCCGTGCTTCGCCGATGCGGAGCGGAACGGAGATATCGATGCAGCGCACGTCGTCGCCGAATACGGCGGCGCGCACAAAACCGTCTATTTTACCGACGAGATAGCCTATGAGTTTTTGCTCGTCGATGTTTTCCATAGCCCCGAAATCCGGACTGAAGTCGGCACTCTCGCCCTGCCCGTCTGCGTCGAAGCTGAAAACCGGAACCAGCCCTTCACTGTATCCGGTGTCGGCATACGCGCTCCAGGCGAACGAAAAAAGCACAAAGCCGGCTGCGGGATCTTCGTCCGGATCGCGGGTTACGCTGATGCGCACAAGACCGCCGCGCATTTCGTGGGTCACCAGCAGCAGGGCGTTGCGCAGGACTTGGCGCAACAGGGGAGCGGACCCGTTGATGCGGGTGAGCAGTTCTGTTTCGGCCTCGCAGCGCAGGGCAATGTCCCGGGCACCGAGGCCGAACGACGAGAGACTGCAGAAGCGTTGCAGGAAGGTTTCCAAATCCATGGGGACATCGACGGGCGGGTCGGCGACCGACTCGCTCATGGCGAACTGATAGACGTCGTAAAGGGTTTCCCTGACCGGGAACAGGCTTTGCCTGCGTTCGGCCAGCCGTTTTTCGTAAGGATTGTCCGCAGCGGCCTGTTCCGCGGAAAGGTTTTTTTGGACGTAGGACGCGGCCTGCTCGGTCCCGCGCTCTTCGCGCTCGGTGGGGAGCAGGTAGGCCTGGAGCCTGCGGCATATGGATGCCAGGAAAAGGGCCATGGCCTTGTGTTCTTCGGCAATCGCCTTCCGCGCCTGGTCGATTTCCAGGATTTGCGCCTCGGCTTCATTGTCCAGCAGAAAACCTTCCAGCGCCTCGTCGCCGATGCCCGCCGCATCGGCGGACGGGAAGCAGAAAAGGGAATACTGTCCGGCTTCGCCGTTGCGTCTGCGCAGCACGGCGTTTGCGCCGCCGCCTTCGTTTTCGCTCAGCATTGCGAGGTAATCCGTATCGTCGCGGGTGTAGAAGTCGGAGAAAAAGAATTTTTCCTCAAGCAGCATGTCCGGGCTGTCATAGCCGAGCAGGCGGGCGAAGGCCGCGTTCACGCGCAAGAGGCGTCCGTTTTTTGCCGCCCGGAAGACACCCACCGGGGCATAGTCGAACAGGAACCGGCCGGCGGCGTCGGAGGACGATTTTTCGGAGAGGGGCTCTCTGTACTGATGGGACAGGACAGCTTCGAGCCGTTTTTTTTCCTTCTCGGCCGCGCGGGTTCTGATGCGCCAGCTTTTTAAGGCCCGCGCCGTTTTGCGCAGAGGGACTTCGAGCACGACCGGCCAGGATCCTTTATAGACGAAGTTGTCGTCTTCCGCGGCGTTTTCAGCTATGTACTTTATAGTCGAAGCAACGGCATTCAGTATCTTGTTGCCGTAGAGCAACGAGAGCCTGAGGGCCGCGGGCGCGGTTATGAGCCCGGCGATACAGGCTCCGGCCGCGGGCAGCAGGGGGGACACGGGGTCGGGGGTGCGCAGGGGGGCGACGATCAGCAGGCCGGCGGGCACGTTCAGGGTATCGTAAAGGGGGACGGAGAGGGCGGTCAGTCCGTCGTCGCCCAACACGAAACTGCTCTCTTCGGCGCGGAGCGCGGGCAGAGTGTTGAGGACGGTGCGCAGATGCTCTTCCTCCGACGGGCTGTTTTTGGTGAAGGTCCATGCTCCGCTGCTTACGGAGGGCGTCCGGCCGTCGTCGCCGAAGGGGATGACGGCCAAGTCGGCCGAGGCGGCGTCGCGGAGCGTCCGGAGCGTGAGGGAATCCAAATGCACGGTGACGACGACCGCGCGGATGTCTCCTCCCAGCACGGGGGCGGCGGCGGAAAGGGCGAGGAATCCGCGGGACAGGGTAATGCCGGTGCCGGCGTTGCCGAGCAGGGCATCGTGCACCAGAGCGCGTACGGTTCGCGGCAGGGGCGGGGTATCGTGTTCAAGGGCCGGGAAAGGGAGACGTACGGTCTCGCCGGACTTGTCGAAAAAGCTGAACACGGCTTCGGGCCAGAGCATTTTGGCGTTTTCCAGGGCACCGCCGGCCGGAACCGGCCGGATATTGACGGCACGCGCGGCAAATTCCGCCCACGATGCCGCTCTGGCGCTTATCATCTTCATATCGGCGCGGATATCCGCCAATCTCTGTGCGCTCTGCTCCAGGGCCGCGGCCGTGCGTTCACGGGAGGCGGCAAACAGCAGCAGGGCGAACACCAGCGCCGCGGCGAACAGGCCGAACAGTGCGGGAACCCCATAAACAAGCTGTTTGGAAACGCGCAATGCGTCCGGTCCCCGGCTCGGCTTTTCTGTAGTCATAACCCGCGACAACCCGCGCTGAAGAATGTACATGCCCGCGAACAGAAAACATGGGACGCGCAACAAGCAAAAGCAATAAAAGCGACCGGCGGCGCTCCCCCCATTGGATACGGTACCCTACGACGCCCGACGCGACCATATTTAATTGCCGGGATATAATAGATAAGTAGAATTTGCAACAAATTTCATCGGCCGCGGCGTTGCGTGCGCACGCTGTGCAGCGTGAACGGACTGCGGAGGGGCCGGGCCGGCGCGCCTGTCCCGTACCGTCCGGGGCAGGCGCAAACGTGTTGCAATGCGTCGGAATGTCGCAATAATTTTACTACGATGCCTGCATGCGCCCGTATGATTTCAGGATGTTGCCGAGTTTCCTTCAGTTCCTTCACCGCCGGCGGGTTGTGCTTGTTTACGGGGTGGTTTTTCTATACAAGCAGAGGGGGCCGGCGAGTCGGAGCGTGGCGCAGTCCGGCAGCGCACCTGCTTTGGGAGCAGGGGGTCGCCCGTTCGAATCGGGCCGCTCCGACCAATAAAAACAATAAGATATAGGTAGTTTTCACGGTAGAATTTTCTCTTACTGAACATTTCCACTGAACAAATCTGAAAGGGTGCCCGGAGAGATTTACTCGGTTCCGTCGTCATGTTTGCCGCCCGTTTGCGGCCAGCAAAAAAGTTTGCGGTCGGAAAATGGCCAAAAACGGCCGACAAAAAGAGAAGGCCGCCCGGAGGCGGCTTTTTCCATGCGCTTCTTTCAATCCACGCCTCCGCACGGGAGGCGACTGCGGCCGGGACTCAATGACACCAACTAAGGAGCTGCCCTTATTCCCTTGCGGTTATTCGGGGCTATCATCCCGGCCGAGGAAAAGAAAGCATGCGGGCGGGGGAAAGTCAACTCCCCCACGCTGCAGCCCGCGTCTGTCGCCTCACAACGCAAAGAGCCCCGCCGAAGCGGGGCCAAGTGAGTGTGACAGGGTTTACCTCACCGCCCGTTCTCAATGTCCGTCGCCATCATCATGGCCTTGACGCTGCTCACAGCGGCGTCAATCTGCATGTC
>JAITEY010000044.1 GCA_031281815.1 Desulfovibrio sp.
GACAATACGCCTTCGGAAATATGCATCAGCCTCTCTTCCTTCGCGAGGCGGCAAAGGCACCCAATCCGGCCAAACCTACCAGCCAGCCGGCGCCGCCTATGATGTCCCGCAACGAAGGCCCGTCGCTGCCGGCAGGCGGAGGCACGACGGCGTAAGCCGTGGTGTTGCCGGAAGCCCCGGAGGCCCGGGCCGCCCCTGCCGGTGTGGAGGCTTCTGATACCGCCGGTTGCGGGGAATTTGCCGCGGGGGATGTTTCCTGCAGCGCCGGCAGGGTAAATTCCGCCCTATGTCCCTGCCCGGCCAGAACGATGAAACGCAGGTCTCCCGCCCCGGCCGGGGCAGGGAAACAGACGATGCCCGCCGCATCGGTCACGCCGCTTGCCAGAAGTCCGCCCTGCGCGTCTTCCATGCTCACTTCTCCGCCTTTGACCTTGTTTTTTTTGCTGAACCAGCTCTCCGTGCAGATACGCTCCCCGTCCGGGCGGGCGTAGATGAAAACCGCATGGGCGGAAACCCTTGCGGCCGGGAAGCCTAAGAACAGCAGGCACAACAGGAGCGCCGCAGCAGACATCCGCAAACGCAGGCCGGGAGCGGCGTGTTCGTGCCGGTCGGCGCAACGGCCGAGGCGGAAGAGGGCAACGAGGCGGGCAGTGATGCGCATTGGGTCCTGTATCCGGCCGGAGCGTTTCAACTTTGATAATGTGTATCCACGAGGGGGTCCGGGGGGAAATCATTTCCCCCGGCGGGGTTCGGGGCGGAGCCCCGAATTAATCAATGTTGATCCGCTCTATTTGCCGGGTTGCGCGGCGCGTTGCGGAAGGGGTTCAGGATTTATGAAATCATAGAACCTGACCCAGAGAACCGCGCCCAGTTCCACCGGCTTTTCTTCTCCTGCAAAGGGCAGGCGCGTTCCGTCGTCGCTGAGGGCGGCAAAACCCCACCAGCCCGCGCGCGGGGCGGCGTAGGCGAAGACGCCGTTTTCGTCCGTTTTCACCGTCTGCGTAATCATGCCTTCGTGGGGCGCGCGACCGCGTTTGTCTTTGCCGGGGTACCATTCAATCTCCACTTCCGTATCCGGCGCGGGTTTGCCGTTCAGCAGGACGCGTCCTTCAAAGACGTTGCCCGCATACAGCGCGCCGGGGCGCGTCAGGGGGACGATTTCCGTCTTCAGGCCCGCGGGGGCGGACCAGCCTTCGTCGTCGCCGAAGGCATCGACGTACACTTTGGTATAATGCAGAATCCAGCAGTCTTCTTCCTTTTCGAAATAGGGCTTCGGCTCCATGACGAAGGTATAGAGGCCGGGGGCGGCGAGGCGGCGGGTCGTGCTCCATACCTTGCGGCCCTGCTCTTTGCCTTCTTTCAGGGTCGGGAGCAGTTCTTCCGCGACGCCGTTGCGGCGGACGGTAAAGGAGACGGGTTTTTCAAGGTCCATGCCTTCATTGACGAAGGGATGCCAAAATCTGAGGTTCAGCGTCACGTCGGCTTTGCGGGCGTCCATGACCGTGCTTTCGGAGGGGATGACCATGCCGAAATGCGCCCAAGCCTCGCCTGCGGCGGGCAGGCAGAGCAGCAGAGCGAAAAGAGCGGTGCGGAGTCTGTGCATGTTGATGTCCTTGGCGATACCGTGTTGTGTGATTTTTTTCAAATTTGTGTTACGATACGCCGAGAGCCGGGGCAGGTCAAGCGTCGGCAGCCTGATTTTTTCGAGGATCTTCTGCCGGCAAAAAAGTTCGGGAAAAAAGTCAGGCGGGAGGCATGCAAAAAAGGGCCGGCAGCAAGGCTTTACAAGGCATAAAGTTTGGTCTATACGCGGAAAACGTACATAACTTATGATTTTTCATGTATGATTTTTCATGCTTATGTACTAAATAACCTCTTGTCGTTAAAGGAATTTTTGATGAATGACGGCGCCGCGTTCACGGCGGAGCTGCGGGAAGACATTGCGGCGCTTATCTTCAAAAACAACGAGCCGTTGCCCGTGTTCACGCCGGGAACAACGCCGGTTCCTGTTTCCGGCAAAGTCACGGGCAATCCCGAGCGTGCCTGCATGGTGGAAGCCGCTCTGGACGGCAAGCTGACCGGAGGACGTTTCAACGAGCTGTTTGAAGCATCCCTCGCTCGCTTCTTGGGTGTAGAGCACGTCGTTACGGTCAATTCCGGATCATCCGCAAATCTTGTCGCGCTTTCCGCCCTGAGCGCGCGTGAATGGGGAAAACGCGCCGTTCAGCCCGGTGATGAAGTCATCACAACGGCGGCGGGTTTCCCGACCACCATCGCGCCGATCCTCCAGGTGGGCGCCACGCCGGTTTTTGTGGATGTGGACCCCAGCACATGGAACACGACTGCGCAACACATCCGCGCGGCCGTTTCCGGCAGAACCGGAGCGGTCATTCTGGCGCATACGCTGGGCATGCCCTTTGATGCGGAGGAAATCGCCGCCGTATGCCGCGAATACGATCTCCGTCTGATTGAGGACTGTTGCGATGCCCTGGGCGCACGCAGTAACGGCCGTCTTGCCGGCACTTTCGGCCATGCCGGCACCCTGTCGTTTTACCCCGCGCACCACATTACCACAGGCGAAGGCGGCGCGGTGTTTACCGACGACGCCGAACTCGCGCGCCTTGCCCGCGCCTTCCGCGATTGGGGTCGCCATTGCCGTTGCGCCCCCGCGCAGGACAATGCCTGCGGACGCCGCTTCAGCGGCCGCTACGGCGATCTCCCCGAAGGCTATGACCACAAGTACGTCTATATGTACGCCGGGTACAACATGAAGATGACTGATATGGCGGCCGCCTGCGGCGTGGCCCAGATGGAACGCCTGCCCGGATTCATCCGCGCCCGGCGCGAGAATTACGCCCGCCTGCGCGACGTGCTGCAACACTGCCGCTTTTTGCGTCTGCCGGAACTGCCGGACAACGCCGAGCCGTCCTGGTTCGGTTTCCCCGTCCTGCTTGCGGACGATGCGCCGTTGAGCCGGCTTGAACTGCTCAAGGAACTGGATGCGCGCAAGATCGGCGTCCGCCTGCTCTTCGCCGGCAACGCCGTCCGTCAGCCCTTTATGCAGGGCAGGACGTACCGCGTTTCCGGCAACCTCGCAGGCACCGATATGCTGACGGAAAGAGCGTTCTGGCTCGGCGTCTGGCCGGGGCTTACCCCCGAAATGCTGCGCTACGTCGCCGAAAGCCTTGTATGTCTTTTGGACGGTAAAAGCCGGAGCATACCCAAGACATGCCGCGCGTGATGCCGCGGAACAGGAACGCTCGATGAAACGGCGCACAGCGGATATTCTTGTCGACGAGATAGCCCGGCAGGGCGTTGAGCATGTGTTCATGCTCAGCGGCGGCGGCATCATGTATCTTGCCGATGCGCTCGGGCGCGGCGCTCCCGCCCATGTGTGCTGCCGGCACGAGCAGGCCGCCGCCGTCGCCGCCCAGGCGTACGCCATGTACAAGAACAGCCTCGGCGTCTGCCTTGTGACCACCGGACCGGGCGGGACAAACGCCCTCACCGGATGCGCCGCCGCTTACATGGATTCCACGCCCGTCCTGTTTCTTTCGGGTCAGGTCAAGCGGGCCGACTTCGCCTCGACGCGCCGCGTCCGCCAGTTCGGGGCGCAGGAGAACGACATTGTCGCTATGGCCCGCCCGGTGACCAAATACGCGGTCCTTGTGGAAGAAGCCCATGACGCTTTGTACGAACTGCAAAAAGCTGTGTTTTTTGCCCTGCACGGCAGACAGGGGCCGGTCTGGGTGGATGTGCCGCTGGACATACAGGCCTGCGAGGTTGAGGAAGCGTCGTTGCGCCGCTTCGATCCCGACGCGGAAACGGACTGCCTTGCCGCCGCGGACCCGAGCATTGCCGCCCAAACACGGCCCGATGAGGCCCAACTGACCTTCGGTGTGCAAAAAACCTTGGAACTCCTGTACGCCTCCCGGCGTCCGTTGATCCTGATCGGCCACGGGCTTGCTGTTTCCCGTGCGCGGGACGGGTTCCCGGCCCTGGCCGCGAAACTCGGCGTGCCGGTAGCGGCCACCTGGAGGGCGCTGGGCGTCATGGACCACGACGATCCCCTGTTTTTCGGCAGCCCCGGTCTGCAGGCCGTGCGCTCGGCCAACCTGATTACCCAGGGCGCGGATTTTCTGCTCGTGCTCGGCTCGCGCCTGGACAACATGATTACCGCCTTTGCCGAACCGCGTTTCGCCCATCGCGCCGCGAAAGTCGTGGTGGACGTGGACGTGAACGAAATCGCCAAACTGCGCATGACCGACGTGACACCGGTGGCCTGTGACGCGGCCGTCTTTCTTGAGCGCCTTGCCGCCGCGCTTCCGGAGCGTCTCCCGACGGATTTCGCGCCGTGGCGCGCGTTCTGCGCGGAGATGAAGGCGCGTTTCCCCCTGCACAGGGAACAACAGGCCGGCCCGTTGCGCGGTGCGGACCTGTACCGCGCGGCCGAGGCAGTCTCCGCCGCCTGTTCGGCGGAGGACGCTATAGTGATTTCCTCCACAAGCCGCTGCAACACGGCGGGCCATATCGCCTTTCGCCGCAAGGCCGGGCAGAAGGCGGTATCCTCCATGGGTTTCGGTTCCATGGGGTTTGCATTGCCCTCGGTGATTGGTGTATGGTTCGCCTCAAGCGGACGACGTGTGGTCATGCTGGAAGGAGACGGTTCACTGGAACTCAACATTCAGGAATTGCAGACTATCGTGAGCCATGCCGTGGATGCCCGACTCTTTGTTTTCTCCAACGGAGGCTATGCGGCCATAGCCTCCATGCAGGACCGCAATTTTGACGGATTCCGTGTGGGCAGCGACGCGGCAAGCGGCGTGCTCCTGCCGGACCTGGAAAAACTGGCGGCGGCTTACGGGTTGTCCTTCAAGCGCATTACGGAGAACGACGACATCGACGCGGGTGTGCGCGAAACCATGCGCACGCCCGGTCCGGTCCTCTGCGAAATTGTCGGCGATATGCGTTTCGACGAGATACCCAAATGTATCTCCAATGTGAATGCCCAAGGTGAACGCGTCTCCGTCGACCTTGAAAACCCTTACCCCTTTGTCGGGCAGGCCGAAATGGACGCGATTTACGCGGGGCTACCGCAATTAGGCCCCCCCCCCCCCGCAAAGAATGTCCCGCGGATATTCCGCGGCAGCTTTCGTCCATTGAGGACAATTCAGTGGACGTTTCGCAACAGCCTTTGTTCATTTTCGAGATGGCCGGCAACCATCAGGGGAGCGTTGCGCACGGCAAACGCATCATTGATGCCCTCTATGACTGCGCGGCGCCGTACGGCGGCCGCTTTCGCTTTGCCGTCAAATTCCAGTACAGGGATCTGGACGGCTTCATCCATCCGGCGATGCGGGGACGCACGGACATAAAGCACATCAAGCGTTTTCTGGAGACGCGCCTCGTCCCGGAGCAGTTCACGGAACTGCTCGCCCATGTCCGCGCATGCGGGTTTACGGCGGTATGCACGCCGTTCGATGAAGTCTCCGTCACGCGGGTTCGGGAGCAGGGATTCGATTTCCTCAAAATCGCCTCCTGTTCCTTCGGCGACTGGCCGCTCATGGAAGCGGCGGCGACAGCGGGGTTGCCGGTCATCGCCTCGGCGGCCGGAAGCGATATGGAGACGGTGCGCAATGTGGTTTCCTTTTTCCGGCACCGGCAAATCCCCTTGATTCTCATGCACTGCGTAGGCGAATACCCGACCCCCGGCGAACGCCTGCAGATGAATCAAATCGACCTGTTCCGCCGTGAATTCCCGGAATTGACCGTCGGGTTTTCCACGCACGAGGCCCCGGATGCCGTGGACCCGGTAAAGATTGCCGTTGCCAAGGGTGCGCGCGTTTTTGAAAAGCACGTCGGTTTGCCCGCCGACGGTATCGTTCTCAACGCCTATTCCGCGAATCCGCCCCAGGTGAGCGCATGGCTGGCGGCGGCGGATGCCGCCTTCAGCATGTGCGGTCTTGAGAACACCCGCTATGTGCCCGGCGAAAAGGAACTCGCCGACCTTGACGCCCTGCGCAGAGGCTTATTTGTTCAGGCGGAGTCGTTGCCGGCGGGACACGCGCTCCGGCCCGAGGATATTTATTCGGCGTTTCCCTGCCTTTCCGGTCAATTCGTCGCACAGGATTTTTCCAAGTATGCCCGTTTCACGCTCCGCATGCCGCTCGGTAAAGATGCTCCCCTCATGCGCGACCAAGTGAATGTCGATTATACACCCAGGCGTCTCACAGCCCGATATGTGGCGCAAATCATAGCTTTGCTCAAGGCGGGCAATGCGGTTGTCCCCATCGGCAGCATGTGCGACCTCTCGCATCATTACGGCCTGGAAAAATTTCCGGAAACAGGGCTTGCGCTCATTGACTGCATCAACCGCGAATACTGCAAAAAATTGCTTGTTCTGCTTCCCGGACAGTCGCATCCCGTGCACCGCCATGTGAAAAAAGAAGAAACATTCTTTATTGTACACGGCGATCTCACGGTAACGCTCGATGACATATCGCGCACCCTTCATCGAGGGGAGAGCATGACGGTGGAGCGCCGTATGCCGCATGCCTTTTCATCCGAAAACGGCTGCGTCTTTGAGGAAATCTCTTCCACGCACTGTTCCGATGATTCGTATTATAACGAAGCTGAGACCTTCGTTTCGCCGAGGAAAACAAGGGTATTCCTCACAAAGGATGTTCTTGATTAACCATGGTCGAAGCATTCATTATAAAGGGTTGCAGTCAAGGCGGGCTGGAAGTATTCCATACAAAGGACGTATGTGATTAACGCAGGGAAAAAGCGCAGCATGGGAAAATGCGCTGTTGTCACAGGCGGCACGGGAGCGATAGGCAACGCGCTGGTGCGCCTTTTGCCGAAAGACGGGTACAGGGTTTATGTCCTGTGTCGCTCCGGTTCAGTTCGAAGACGTTTTTTGTCCGAAGCGGCCGGCGTGCATGTGATCGAACGCGATATCCTTGATCTTGCACCGGAGGAAGAGATTGTAACGGAACAATGTGCTATGTTTTTTCATTTGGGCTGGCATGCGTCTTACGGCGCGGAACGTCTCGACCCTTACGGGCAGGTGCGCAACATACAGGCATCCTTGGACGCGGTGCATCTTGCGGCCCGGCTTGGGTGCCGGGTCTTTGTCGGGGCCGGTTCACAATCGCAATACGGTCCTACCGATGCCGTGCTGACGGAGGACACTCCCATGCGCCCCGACACGGCTTACGGCGCGGCGAAACTGTGCGCCGAACAGATGACGCGCCTGTTGTGCCGCAAGCTCGGCCTGCGCCACGTCTGGGGGCGGGTATGCAGCGTATACGGCCCCTGCGACGGTCCGTATACGCTGATAACGTATCTCATGCGGGCCTCATTGCGTGATGAGGATGCCTTGCTCACTCCTTGCGGGCAGCTATGGGACTTTCTGTTCGCGGACGATGCCGCGCGGGCCTTTATCGCTATGGCCGAAAAAGGCGTCGACGGGCGGGCGTACTGCGTGGCATCGGGGCAGGCCCGACCATTGCGCGAATACATCGCCGCGTTCGAAAGGCTGCCGGGATACAACGCGGCGCGTATCCGCATCGGCGGCAAGCCCTATGCGAAAAAGCAACGCATGCGCTTGAGCGCGGACATCTCGGCCCTTACGGCGGACACTGGTTTTGCCCCCGCCGTTTCCTTTGAAGAGGGTATAGCGCGGACTTGGCGGTGGTACTGCGAACATCCGGAAGCTGCGGACGTCCTCTGCGGCAAAACCGGCCGCATTGCAGAGTACTGACGTGGGTTCCTGTTCATCATTCACCGATGTTCTGTCCCGTTTAGGCGAAGGTATCGGCGACCCTCGCGCGGGCCTGCCGGAGGAACTATTTTTGTTCACTTCGAGTATTACGCCGATGCTCAATGTTGATTTGCTTGTGCGCGACGATGCCGGCCGCATTCTACTGTCCTGGCGGGACGATGCGCTCTGCGGGACAGGCTGGCACGTCCCCGGCGGCGTGGTGCGCTTTCAGGAAACCCTTGCCGAACGGGTCCGCAAAACCGCGCTGCAGGAACTCGGTTG
>JAITEY010000110.1 GCA_031281815.1 Desulfovibrio sp.
AGGCGCTCCACGGCTTTCAGAATTTCGGACAGGCGGGCGGTCTGTTTGTCTATGCCTGCCTTTACGCCGGTTGTTGTTCCTGAAATCTGCCCCGCCGTTGTTTCCATGTCGTGGACGGACGCCTCAAGATGCAAGGCGACTTTCGTCATTTCGGCGTTCACCGTATCGACGTTGCGCATGGCTTCCTGAACTTTCTCCGCTGCTTTTCGGGCTTCACCGGCCTGGGCCAGAGCCTCGCTCTCTTTAATTTGTATCTTTGAAAAGCTGCTGCGCAGACTCTCGACCATGCTCAGGAGCGATTTCTGTAAAATGGTGATTTCATCATTGCCTTCGGCCGAAAGCGTCACGTTGAGATCACCCGCGGCTATCTGTTCGGCGGCATGCGTTGTTTCCAGCAGCGGCGCCGCTATGGAACGGACGATAAAGACGCACAGAGGCACAAGAATGAGCAGAATACCCAGGATGCCGCCGAGAACAGCAACCATTCTGTTGAACAGCGATTTGGATATGCGTTCTTCCATGAGCGCCTTGTAGGTGTCGATGTTGTCGATGTAAATACCCGTTGAAATCCATAAATCGGTTCCGGGAATCATTTCAACATACGCAAGTTTCGGAGCATTGACCACGCTGCCGTCCGGCCGGGGTTTCCCGAAAATGAACGATACGAAACCGCCTCCCCGTTGAGCGGCTTTATACAGGTCGGCGACATAGTACACGCCGTTTGCGTCCTTGGTTTGTCCCAAATCGGTGCCGACCAGCTTCGGCTGGGCGGGGTGGACAAAGACGACGGTTTTCCTGTAGACGAAATAATAGCCCGACTTGTCTTCTTCAAAGCGTATTTCATTGATATAGTTGCCGATAATTTCAGCTTGCCTGTCCGGACTTTCCACTCCCTGCAGGGCCTTGCCCAAGGCGTGAGCGATGGTGCTCGTCCCGAGACGGAGTTTTTCTTTCTGGCCTTGCAGCATAACTTCCATCGCGTCGTTGATGCCGCTGTCCTTGACGTTCTGCGCGGTCAGCACAACGGTGACCACGAGAGCGGCAATGACGGCAAGCAAAAATACGATTGCCGCGATTATGCGTTTGCCGATTGAAATCGTCCGCAACATGTATCCTCCCGTTGTTTTTACTCTTGATATCTTTTCTGTACTCAGCTTTCTATGCTGAATATGCAGTATGGCCTTTACGCCAAGGAGGCGCTGAGGTCAACCCGGACGGAAGGGACGCGCAACGCGGGCGGTACGGCGTATGCCGCTGCAGGCCGGCGCGGCGACCCGGATGACGGCCGCCGTTGAAGAAGGAATACATGCCGTTGGTTGCCGGCCGTATCGGAGTGGAACAGGAATCGGATTTTTACACTACGCCGCGACAGTGTTCACCCTGCGGCGCAGTGCGGTCTCCCGGCATGCGGACGGCGTTATCCGGCAGGAAGCGCGGGCACGGTCATACCCCACTCTGTGAGATTCCGGTCGATGAATCCGCATACGGCGGCGTGTTCGGCCTTGCCCGCGCCCGCAATGCGCATGGGTTCCCCGAAGCGGATACACACAGTTTTGGATATATCCAGTCCCCCGTAATCCTTGATGAATCTGCCGTTGGCCCAGGCATCGCTGCGCAGGGCCACGGGTATGACCGGAACCCCGGCGCGCTTGGCCAGCTTGATGCCCATGCTGTTGAAGGCTGCCGGATCGAAAGCCGGCGTGCGCGTACTCTGCGGGAAGACAATAACGGAGCGGCCGGCCGCGAGGCGTTCCGTGCCTCCTTCCATGACCGCGTTGAAATCCTCGCGCGGGTTCCGCCGGCGCACCACCACGGGATTGCGGCTGCCCAGCACCGGGCCGAACCAGGGATAGCGCAGCAAACTTTCCTTGACCACAAAGGTCACGGGTTTGCGCGGCTGGATGAGCGAGGGCAGCACAAAGGTTTCCAGCGTGCTCAGGTGGTTGCCGACAAACACGCACGGTCCGTCCGCCCGGTCGATGTTGTCCATGCCGTCGATCCGAAAGCGCACGCCGCAACGCTCAAGCAGTCGAACCGTGCGTCTGCTGCCCTCGGCCCACTCCCGACCGTGATACAGCCCGGCCGAGGCCGACTTGCCGTCGTGTCGGATAATATCCACCACATACCAAGTGAAAAAGAAGGAAGGCCAGTACCGTTCAAAGGCCCCGGCGTCTTCCGGGGTGACATACGCGTCGCCCGGAAAAGGTATCGGAACCGCGGTGTCGTCGCCGGCATCGTTCATCAGGAATTCCTCGGAAAAAATTTCTATTGAGCCGGGTTTTCATCGCTCCGCCTGCCCCCCTGCCTGTCCGCCGCACCGGGGGACTGCGCGCGGCGGCGCGTGAACACCCCTTCTGCTCCGAGACTTTTGGGGAAATAAAAGCGTCTGCCCGCAAGTTCTTCGGGCAGGTATTCCTGTTCCACCCATGCATCGGGGTAATTGTGGGGATACAGGTAGCCTTTGCCGTATCCCCATGCCTTCTGCAGACGCGTTGCGGGGTTGCGCAGATGCAGGGGGACGGGGCGCGCGCCGTTTGCCTTGACCTCGCGCGAGGCATTGACATAGGCGGCATACGCGGAATTGCTCTTGTCGGCAAGGGCGAGACGGATTGCCGTTTCAGCCATGGGCAGGTAGCCTTCGGGCATGCCTATCAGTTCGACGGCGTGTTGACAGGCCACGGCCAGGGGCAGCGCGGCGGGGTCGGCAAGCCCCACGTCCTCGGCTGCGGAGAGGACAAGGCGGCGGCAAATGAAGCGCGGGTCTTCGCCTCCTTCCAGCAGGCAGGCCAGGTAATAGACGGCGGCGTCGGGGTCGCTGCCGCGTATGGATTTGATCAGGGCCGAGGCCAGGTCGTAATGTTTGTCACCCTGCTTGTCGTGACGCGCGACAAGTTCGGGCAGCACTTTCTTGATGTCCTCCAGAGAACTGGCGTCTTCCGGCAGCGCGGCCGCGTACTCCACAAGAATGAGGAGGGTGCGGGCGTCGCCGCCGCTCAGATCGCAGAGCATGTCGCGGACATCGGCATCAAGAACGCACTGCATGCGTTCCTCGCCGCGTTCTGCTATCCGGGCAAGGTCCG
>JAITEY010000026.1 GCA_031281815.1 Desulfovibrio sp.
TTTCCGACGTGCTGTCCAAGGCCATAGGCACCAACAACCCGCACAACGTGCTGCGGGCCACGGTGCAGGGGCTGGCTTCCCTGCGCGGCGCCGACGATGTCGGCGAAATGCGCGGGAAAAAACTCTTTACCCCGCGTAAGTAGGTAGTTGCCGTGCTCAAGGTCAGACTCATCCGCAGCGGTATCCGCAGTACGCCCAAGCAGCGTAAAATATTGGCCGCCCTCGGGTTGCGCCGCATGCATCAGGAAAAGGAACTCAAAGACGACGCGTCCGCGCGCGGCATGATTGCCCAGGTGCGGCATATGCTCAAGGTGGTGGAATAATGGAACTCCATGATTTGTATCCCTTTCCTGAGGAACGCAAGGCGCGCAAGCGGGTCGGACGCGGTTCCGGTTCCGGCTGGGGCTGCACGTCGGGCAAGGGCAACAAGGGCCAGAACGCGCGCTCCGGCGGCGGGGTGCGGGCCGGCTTTGAAGGCGGCCAGATGCCGCTGCAGCGCCGGCTGCCCAAGCGCGGCTTCAAGAATCATCCGTTCCGCAACCGTTACAGCGTGGTCAACCTCGCGCTTCTGGCCGCGCGCTTTGAAGGCGCGACGTCGATAAGCCTGGAAGACATCTACGCGCGCGGCCTGGCCGCAAACGGCAGCCCGGTCAAGGTGCTGGGCGACGGCGAACTTACCGCGCCCCTGAGCATCGAAGCGCATACCTTCAGCGCTTCGGCCCGGCAAAAAATCGATGCCGCGGGCGGCGTCGCAAGGGCGCTGGAAGAGAAAACAGAGCGCAGGCCCGGTTTCAACAAATTCAAAAACGCTCCCGCCGGGGCGAAAGGCTAGGCCGTGTCCGTCCGGGGCATTCAAAACATGGCGCACATGCCGGAGTTGTGGCGCAAGCTGGGCTGGACCTTTCTGCTCCTGCTCGCCTACCGCGTGGGCATCCATGTACCCATGCCCGGCGTGAACACCGCCGCGATGGCCGCCTTTTTCGAGCAGGCCAGGGGTACGCTGTTCGGCGTATTCGACATGTTTTCCGGCGGCGGCCTGCGCCACGTTTCCATCTTCACCCTCGGGGTCATGCCCTATATCTCGGCCTCGATCATCATGCAGCTCATGCAGGTGCTGAGCCCCGACCTCAAGCGCATGGCCAAGGAGGAAGGCGCGGCGGGACGGAAAAAGATTACCCAGTACACGCGCTACGCCACCGTGCTGATCACCGTGATCCAGGGCCTCGGCCTGGCCTTTATGCTCGAAGGCATGCAGAGCCCGAACGGCGCGGCCATGGTGCCCGTCCCCGGCACCATGTTCCGCTTCGTGACCGTCGTCACCGTGTGCGCGGGCACCATACTGCTCATGTGGATAGGCGAACAGATGACGTCCAGGGGCATAGGCAACGGCATCTCGCTGATCATCTTCTCCGGCATTGTGGCCGGCATTCCCACGGCCCTGATCCAGACATACTCCCTGGCCGGAGACGGCATACCCTACATACTGCTGCCGGTCGTCGGGGCGCTCATGCTCGGCGTCATGTTCGCCGTGGTTTTCGTGGAACGCGCGCAGCGGCGCATCCCCGTGCATTACGCCAAACGACAGCAGGGTCGGCGCATGTACGGCGGGCAGAGCACCCATCTGCCCCTGCGCCTGAACACCGCGGGCGTGATTCCGCCCATTTTCGCCGGTTCCCTGCTCGTCTTCCCGGCTACGCTGGCCGATCTGTCGCAGAATCCCCTGCTCCGGAATTTTTCCGGCTGGTTCTCGCCCTCGACGGTCTTGTACAATGTCCTGTATGTCGGGCTGATTATCTTTTTCTGCTATTTCTACACGGCAATCATCTTTGACCCCAAAGATATAGCGGAAAACCTGAAAAAACAGGGCGGATTCGTCCCCGGCATCCGGCCCGGCGACAAAACCAGGGAATACATCGACGGCGTACTGACGCGCATTACCTTGTGGGGCGCCCTGTATATCAGCCTCGTCTGCCTGTTGCCGCAGTTTTTGATGCAGTACCTGAACCTGCCCTTCTATTTCGGGGGTACCAGCGTGCTCATCGTCGTCGGGGTGGCCATGGACTTCATGAGCCAGGTAAATTCGTACATGATTTCACGGCAATATGAAGGCCTGTTGGGCAAGGCCAAGATCAAGGGCCGGTACGGTCAGTGAAGAAGTTTCGCGGGATTTTTCTCAAGAATGACAATGAAATCGCTGTAATGCGTGAAGCCAACCGTATCGGTCGCAGTATACTGGATGCCGTGTGCGACGCCGTCAGACCCGGCGTACCCACCATGCGCTTCGAGGAAATAGCGCAGGATATGTGCCGGACCTGGAAAGTGCGGCCCGCCTTTCAGGGGTATTGCGGGTATCCCTATGCCCTGTGCTGTTCGGTCAACGAGGTCGTAGTGCACGGCTTTCCCTCCGAAACGCGCAAACTTGTCGAAGGGGATCTGGTAAGTATAGATTTCGGCGTGATCTTCGAGGGTTTTTTCAGCGACTGCGCGCGGACGGTCGGGGTCGGCGAAGTGTCCGGGGACATCGCGCGGCTGATCCGGATTACGGAGGAAAGTCTGGCGGCCGGCGTTGCCGAGGCCAGACCGGGCAATACCCTGCGCGACATCTGCGCGGCGGTGCAGAAACACGCCGAAGGCCACGGCTATGCCGTGATCCGGCGTTTTGTGGGCCACGGCGTGGGCAGGAGCCTGCACGAAAAACCGGAAATTCCCAATTTTACCTCGGCCCTTTCCCTGCCTCTGCCCCTGAAAGCGGGCATGGTGCTGGCCATAGAGCCGATGCTGGCCATGGGCACCTGGGAGGTCGAGGTGCTGTCCGACAACTGGACGGCCGTGACCAAGGACCGGAAACCGGCGGCGCACTGCGAACACAGCGTGGCCGTTCTGCCGCACGGACCGGAAATCCTGAGCCTGCCCGCGGCCTGAAGCGGGTCGCAAGGACTTGGGCGCCGCGGTGAAACTGTCGGGAGTCTCCAGGCGGCGCAGCAACGTGTGCCGTGACGGCGTGCAAAGAGTTGCGGTACGCATGCGATTGCCGGGGGGGATACCCCGGCTTCACTTGACAAGCGACGGCCGAAGGGATATGAATTTCGGTTCGGACCTGTGTCAACCGGCGCCGTTGAGGCGTCGATCCGGAGTATGCCGTGAAAGTCAGACCTTCAATCAAGAGAATGTGCCCCAAGTGCAAGATAATCCGGCGTTGCGGCATTTTGCGCGTCATTTGCGAAAACCCCAGGCACAAGCAGCGCCAGGGCTAGGCGTTCGGGAGCACAGGATATGGCAAGAATCGCCGGAGTGGATTTGCCGCGCGGCAAGCGCGCCGATATAGC
>JAITEY010000193.1 GCA_031281815.1 Desulfovibrio sp.
GCGAAAAAATAAACCGGCGTGCCGATCAGGAGCATGTCAGCCTGCTGGGCCTTTTCAAGAACAGGGGTGAGGGCATCTTCAAACCGGCAGAGACCGGACGGCTTGCTTCTCTGTTTACAGGCGTAGCAACCGATACAGCCTGAATACTTCATGGGGTACAATCGGATGTTTTCCGTACGCGCATCTGGAAGCTGCGCGGCGCCCGCAAGGGCGTGCTCAAGAATTATCTCGGTATTCCAGTGACGACGGGGACTGCCGTTAACGGCAAGAATGTTCATACGGCTCTCCTATCATGTTCAAATATATAATGTTCACATGGCTCCTATACGGTTTTCACGCCGTCAACATCCTGCGGAGAAGTTGCGTGGAAGCTCTCGGCCTTGTTCGGCGAGATAGGTAAGCAGCATCAGCACATACACGGCGCTGCTCAGCCGGTTCAGGCCACGCATGAGGTCGGGCCGGGCGACGGCGCCGTCGCGGGCGATATACACATCGGCCGCATACAACTCCGCCTCGCGGATCTGCGCGCGCAGCAGGTTGAGCCGGGCCGTCCGCACCCCTTGGACGGCTTCCGGCAACAGGTGTTCGTGTCCTAAATATTTCATGGGGTTGTGCGAAACGGCGTGCAGCATCTCCTCATCCATATCGCCCATGCATACGGGCGCCATAGGCCCGCCGTCGACTTCGGCCTTGAGGGCATTGCCCAGTGCGGAGCGAATATCGCCGAGCAGGCGGGCCTGCACCGGATAACGGCCCTCCGGGTCGAATTCCGTCTGAATCAGCACAGCCGACGCAATGACGCTGTCCAGTTTCCCGCGCAATTTGAGGCGCGGGTCGTTTTTGGCGACCGGCGCATACGCGTCCGCAAGGGCCGGCGTTTCCGGCGCAAGCGCTTGTGTTTCGTTGCGGGAGGCGAAAGCGGACAGTCCCGACCGGACGCCTTTGCGCCGGGCAACGCCGCCGGTCAGCGCATGCACCCGTCTCAACCCCGGCTTGCGTCGGGAAGACGTTTCCGGGAGAAACACCCGACCGGCAGCGTCGACATATTTGACGACGATGTTCCGTTCGTCGAGCAACGCCTGCGCGGCGGGAGTCAGGCGCGAACCGGCCGGCAGCCGGATTTCGCTGCCCCGTCCGAGGCCGAAGCGCTCCCGCAACCAGGTTTCCGTGATATCTTGGTCCATTGTCGAGAAGTATACATCATGTATGTACCCCATGCCGGAAACATGTCTGCCACGGGCGGCAACCATAAAATCATAGAGGCGTATACATCATGTATGTACCGGCAGGGACAGAGCGCCGTCGGGCATATAGACCCAGGACGCGCCGGGGCCGTGTTTGACCAGGGCCGCGTCCACGCCCTCCTGCACGCTTGTGATTTTGCGCGCCCAGATAAGGGCGCTTTCGTCGGCGCTCAGGGAGGAGAACAACAGCACTTCTTTTTCCGCCGCGACCTTGGCGTAGGCGTAGGCCTTGTGCGCGCCGAGCACGAAACGGCTTTTGATTTCCCGCATGACCCTGTCCGGTTCCCATCGCCTGCGTATCCATTCTTCGAACACGCTTTCGCCCCATTTGCCTGCGCATTCCGCCGCCAGGATAACGGTTCCGCCGGGGCGGGTGATGTGGTCGGCGTGGTCCAGGGCTTTCTGGGCCTGATAGGCGTTGATGTCGCGCGGATGGCCGCAGGCGCAGGTGACGCACACGTCGACCTGCTTGGAGAACGGCACCTCGAACATGGAGGAGGACACGTCCACGGCCTTGCGCCAGGCTTCGAACACATCGCCGGCGACGACGCAGACCACTTCGCCCGCGTCGTTGCTCACCACGTTGAGGATGAAATCCACGCCCACCATGCGGGCGGCTTCAATCATTTCGTTGCTGACCGGGTTGTCGTCGATGGGCGGCAGGTCGTCCATGAGTTCCACCATGCGCGCGTGGTTGGACTGGACCGTTTCCTTGGAAACCAGCCCCGGCAGTATGGATTTGCGGCCGCCGGAGTACCCGGCGAAATAGTGCGGCATGACGACGCCGAAGGTGATGAGAAAATCGGCCTCCAGGGCGGTGGTGTTGAAGACGAAATCATAGCCCGACTTGAAGCGGCCGAGATAGGTGAGGTTGGAGGCGTCGGCGCCGTCGTGGTTGACTATTTTGAAGCGTTTGACAATCTCTTCGCCGTACACGGCCTTGTTCATGTCTTCCGTATGCGGGTCGTGGATGCCGGTGGCGATGATCAGGGTCACCTGTTCGTCGCGGATGCCGGCTTGGGCGAAGACGTCCAAAAGGGGGGGGAACAGCACGTTGTAAGGTGTGGGTCTGGTGATGTCGTTGACGACGACGACGACTTTTTCCGGTTTTTTTTCCCGCAGCATGTCGAGCAGGGGCGGGGTTCCCAAGGGATTTTGCAGCATACGCGCGGTTTCACCCTTGGGATCGGGCAAGCCGGGCTTGTGTCCCGGCCGGACGACGAGGGGTTTGACGTCGTCGGGCAGGGTAAATTGCAGTGTATCGTGTCCGTAGGCGAGTTGGTATTGCACGGCGGTCTCCTCAATGTTCCGATATGCGGGAAGCGCTTTTGCCCGCGTAGTCGAAACGCAGGCCGGGCGGGTCTGCGGCGGCGTCTATCAGGACGCTGCCGCCTTTTTTCAATTTTCCGAAAAGGATTTCGGCGGCCAAAACATCTTCAATCTGTTCACGCATAACGCCTGCCAGCGGCCGGGCGCCGAAAACCGGGTCATAGCCGGCTTCGGCCAGATGCTTTTCCGCGGCGCGGGTCATACGCAGGGTGACTTTGCGTTCGGCCAGATCGCGGGCCAGTCCCTTGCGGAATTTTTCCACTATCCTGTCCATGATTTGGGGCGAGAGGGAATTGAAGGGGACCATGGCGTCCAGGCGGTTGCGGAATTCGGGGGTGAAGATGCGTTCCAGGGCTTTTTTCCCTTTGTCCGCGGCAAGGCCGCGTCCGCTTTGCGCGGCGAAGCCTATGTCGCGCACGGACATTTCAAAGGCGCCGGCGTTGGTGGTCATGATGAGCAGCATATTGCGGAAGTCGGCTTTGCGGCCGCCGGCATCCGTCAGGGTGGAGTAATCCATGACCTGGAGCAGGACGTTGAACACATCCGGGTGCGCCTTCTCCATTTCGTCCAGGAGGAGGACGGCGTGGGGATTTTTACGCGCCTCTTCTATGAGCATGCCGCCGCGGTCGAAGCCCACATAGCCGGGAGGAGCGCCGATAAAGCGGGATACGGCGTGTTTTTCCATATACTCGGACATGTCGTGGCGCAGGAAGGGCACATTGAGGGTCGCGGCAAGTTGTTTGGCCAGTTCCGTCTTGCCGACGCCGGTGGGACCGTAGAACAGGAAGGCGCCCATGGGTCTGCCTTCGCGTCTGAAACCGGCGCGGGCGCGCAGCACGGCGCGGGTCACCCGGGAAACGGCTTCGTCCTGGCCGAAGACGACGGACCTGAGATTTTTTTCCAGGCGCCGCAGGGATATCTTTTCGCTTGCGGCGGCCTTGACCGGAGGAATGCGGGCCGCTTCGCGCAGCACATATTCAATATCGGCCTCGCTCACCGCGGGTGTTTCCGCGTTGTCGCCGGCTTCCGCCGTGCGGAGCAGCCGGCGCCGCGCTCCCGCTTCGTCCATAAGGTCTATGGCCTTGTCGGGCAGGCGGGCATCGGGCAGATGGCGGGCGGAAAGGGTGACTGCCGCTTTCAGGGCCGCCGCGGCGTAGCGCACGCCGTGGTGTTCTTCGTAGCGGCTTTTGAGTCCCTGCAGGATTTCCAGGCATTGGTCATGGTCGGGTTCCTGCACGTCTATTGTCTGGAAACGCCGCGCCAAGGCCTTGTCTTTTTCAAAGTGCAGGCGCAGGTCTTCGTGGGTGGTCGAGCCTATGCAGCGCAG
>JAITEY010000226.1 GCA_031281815.1 Desulfovibrio sp.
CCGGTATGCGTGCAGGGGTTGTCGATGTTCAGGCGCTTGTTGTTCACAGGCGCGGCAACGGCCCTGATCCGCTCGCGGGCCTCATCGACGGTGTTGACGACCTTGTTGACGCCGGCGACAATGATCACCTTGCCGGGACCGAACATCATGGCCGCCACACGGTTGCCCGTGCCGTCCACGTTGACCAGTTCGCCGTTCAGGGTGACGGCATTGGAACTGCACAGGAAGACATCCGAAACGAGCTGCCTGCGTCGTATCTCCTGACGCTGCTCCGGGCTGAGGCCCGGCGCGGAATGGTCCAGAAGCGTACAGTTCTTGCCCGCCAAAGCCTCTATCAGCCCCAGGCTGCGGACGGTGGCGGAACCGCCCAGCCCGACGGAAGCCTTGTCCGGCACCAGACCGAGCACATGTGCAGCCGCGTCTTCGCCCTTGGCGAACCAGACGGCGGCGAACCCGTTTTTCTCCAATGCTTCCGCGGCTTTTTTCGCACGCGTTTCCCAGAGCCACTGCATGTTGACGTCCATGTGTCCTCTCCCTGTTTATACGGTTGAGTATTGCGCGACGGCGGCATCAGGCCTTCGGCAGGGGTACGGTCCGGCCCGGTTCCATAAGGAAGGGGCGGCAACCGGGCGCCCGGAGGGTAAGTTCGCGCTCAAATTCCGACGTATCCTGCGCCAATACGGGGAAAGTGCCCCAGTGCATGGGGGCGGCGAAACGGGCTTTGAGCAGCGCCGCCGCCTGCGCCGCCTGCCTGCCGTCCATGGTGAATAGGCCCCCGGTCGGCAGCAGGGTCAGGTCCACGGCGTACAGTTCACCCCATACGGCCATGTTGGCGAAGATACCGGTATCCCCCGCATGATGGACGGTACAGCCGTCGGCCAGACGGATAATATACCCGACCGGCGCCCCGGCCTCACAGGTGTGGAAGGCTTCGGTCATGGTAATTTCCACGCCTTTCACGCGCACCGTCCCGCCGATGTTGAACCCTATGCCGTTGATGATCTGCGCCGCGGGCACGCCGCGGGCCTGCAGCACTTCCGCCGCGCCCACCACGGCGCCGAGCGCGGCTCCGCTTCGTTTGCATATCTCCACGGCGTCGCCCGTGTGGTCATCGTGCAGGTGCGTCACCAGCACCAGGTCGGGCTTGCCTGCCTCGGCGGCCGTCGTGCGGGCCGAAGGATTGCCCGTGAAAAAGGGGTCGATCAGGATGGTGCAGTCCGGCGCGGTTATCTGAAACGCCGCGTGTCCGTGCCAGGTTATGCTTGCAGTCACGACAGTGCTCCTGTGCGGTATGCTCAATCACCGCCGGTCCGGGCAAGGGGCGGCGTCCGCCCGGCTGCCCCGGTTCTGTGGCCGGTCAGCCGTTTGCGGATGAATTCACCAAGGTCTTCCGCGCCTGCTGACGCGGCGGGAATTTCGGCTCTGGCCATGGCCTTGTGCCCGCCTGCCGACCCGAGGTCGCCGAAAGCCCGCGCCGCCAGACTGCCGAGGTCGCGTCCGACGCCGTCGCCGCGAAAAATTATCACCAGGATGTCGCCGTAACGCCCGCTTACCGCTATCCAACGAATCTCATACACGCGCATGAAAAAATCCGCAACATTCACCAGAATGTCCGGCGTATCCACCTTGCCCACATGCACATGGCGCCCCGAAACCCCGAGCTTGTGCAACCCGGTGCAGGCCTCGGCGAAAACATGCAGCCTGCATTCGTGAAACTCGCTGCGCGCGATGCGCGCCAGCAGGGCGGCATCGGCAAAACGGCTGAGGTACTGGAAAGCGCGCAAATCCACATCGTAAAAATGCCTGCCGAAATTGTCCGTGTCGGTTTTGATGCCGAACTGCAGGGCCGTGGCCAGATATTTGTCCGGGCGGATATTCAGATTGTAAAGCCATTCCGTCAACAGGGTGCTTGTGGCCCCGTATTCCGGCCTGATTTCCGCAAAGGGAATGTCTTTGAGCGGCGTTGCGGGCAAGGGATGATGGTCCAGCAGCAGGGTAAACGGCAGCCCGCCGAACGCCGGATGATGGTCCGGCTGGGAATCCAGCAGGGCAAAACGGTCGAAGGAGGCAGCCATATCTTCGGTGAAGTCCTTCATGTGCACGCGGGTATACCGTACCATGGCCAAGTTGTCCGGGCGCGCCAGGGGGTTGACTTTGGCGATTTCGGCGACCTGCACCTTGCGGCTGAGGATGCGCTTCAAGGCAAGGGCGGAGGCCATGGCGTCCGGGTCGGCGTTGATGAGCAGGAGCCAGCGTTGTTCCCGAGAAAGCAGTTGCGGGAATTTTTCAAGGCTGTGGATACGGCGGAAATAGGACATGGCGGGCTACATGCAAGGCGTTGCCGCAGTGTTCCCACGCGTCGCGCACATGTCCGGCATAAGGCGCAACAGGGCATCCATGCAGGCTTCCTGAGAATAGTTCAGGGCCAGTTCCCTGCCCCGGCGGCCCATACGCCGGAGTTCCTCCGGATTGCCGGCCGCCTTGATGACGGCGCGCGCGACGGCGTCCGCCGCGTCCGCGCCGTTCGCGGGCAGGGGAAAGAGTCTGCCGTTTTCTCCCTCGGCAATGAGTTCCGGCAGATTGCTGACATTGAACGCGAAAACGGGTTTTTGCGCCAGTCCGGCCTCCAAAACAACGCTGCCGAAGCCTTCCCAAAGTGAACTGAGCATAAAAAGGTCGATTTCCGCCCAAAACGGCGCGAGATTCTCCATGAATCCGGTGAAGCGCACTTCGTCGTCCACGCCGAGTTCCGCGGCCAGCGCCTTCAACGCGGCTTCGCGTCTGCCCGCGCCCGCAATGACCAGACGAAAGGGAAAGGCGGCGTTTTTCAGACTGTGGGCAAGATGCAGCAAAAAATCCTGTCCCTTCTGCCGGTCCAGCCTGCCCGCGTTGCCGATGACGAAGACTTCCGGCGCCGGGTGCGGCCCCTCGTCGGCGTTCGGGGAAGCTCGCCCGCCGGGCCGGTCGGAATGAACCGCGCCTTGCGCCCGGTCCGCGCGCAGGGAAGCCCGCGCCGCGAGAGCGGCGGCCAAGGCGGTGTCAAAGGCCGCGCAATCAATGCCGTTGGGCAGCACGCTGACGCGCCCGGCGTCGACAAGTTCCGGGTTGCGGGCCAGAACGCTGCGCAGCGTGGCCTCGGAATTGACTATCAGCCGCGTTATCACCCGTCCGTACAAAAACCGGTTGAACAGGGAATCGTGTACCGGCAGGTCGCTGCCCCGGCGGTAGACGATGTGCTTTACCCCGGCCCGCAACGCGGCAAGGCCGGCGGCTTTCAGGTCCGAAGGCAGGTTCATGATCAGGGTGTCGACTCCCTGTCTGCGCAGAAAACGCGACAGACGCAGCAGGTACGCGGGATTCAGAAAGGACAGGCGGCCGGGCGCGAAGG
>JAITEY010000253.1 GCA_031281815.1 Desulfovibrio sp.
ACAATCTGTTTGTTCCACAAGGAATGTCATGATGCTCCTCCTCCGTTTTCAGCCTGCCGGATACGCAGGCAGGCTGTCCTGCCCCCGGCGCCGTGCGCCCGGCACAATGCGCGCCCGGCAGGCAGACCGTTCCCGCACGACAACGCCGATACCGCATCAAAAGCCTGGGCAATCGGGATATTGCCGTACACCTGCCCGGCATAACGCATGCCCGGCAACGCGCGCAGCCCGCGCGGAACCGCTCCCGAAAGAAACACAGGCGCGGCGGAGCCTTCCGCCTCGGCGTTACCGGCCGGATCGCCGATCCCGGCGCGCCCGTAGCGTATGTCCTCAATGCAGCCGCGCCGGCCCTTTCCCGCAAACGCAGCCGGAGAGCCGTCCTCGTTGCGGAGTTCACCGGACCGCGCCGAAAGACCGACCGCGTCTTTGCACCCGACCGTGGGATCGTGCCGCCCGCTTGGCTCCGATGCCTCCCTGCCCGACGTCAGACAGAAAAACACAGCGCCCTCGCTGACCGGCAGGGCGGCGCGCAGCCCTTCGCGTCCGGCGGACGGGGAACGCAACACGGCCCTCAGACGGGTCAGCCGCGCGAGCAGAGGGGTAAGTTCATCAACCGCTCCGAAAAGGACGCGCTCAACACGGCCTTCTTCCAACCATTGCCGCGCAACGCACAAACCGTCCGCAACGGGAAAATCCCCGCGGCACACCGTCGCGCAGGGGCCGACCATGCGCAGCGTCACGGCCAGGGTCGCGGCGGGAATGTTCTGCACGGACCGGGAAAAGACCAAAGGGGACGCCAGAAGCTCCCCGTAATCAAGTATCGAATCCTGAAATTCAAAGGTCGGCGTCGCCGGGCCGTAGCCGGTCGCCAGGATAAGGCCGGTATCGCGCGGGGGACTTTCCCGGAGCCCGGCGTCTTCCAGGGCGTTCAGGGCGCACAGCAGGGCCGTGCGGCTGAAATGGTCGAGTTGCCGCAAGGAGCGGGCAGGCAGTTTGCCTTTCAGCGCCGAGGTATCGACCGCCGCCGCGCGCCCGTCCGCATGGACCGCCGCCAACGGCGCGCCGCGCAGCAAGGCTTCTATGCCGGCCCCGAAACTTCCCAAGCAGGCCGCCCCTTCTACCGCAAGCATCATCGTCCGTTCTCCGGCGAACCAGGTACGGCGATGCCGGCGCCGCAACGTGCCGGGCCGCCCGGCTTGCGGACAGCGGGCGTCATTGTTCGCCCCCGGTCAGGACAAGCGCGGAATTGTTGCCGCCGAAGGCTAGGGACAGCGACATGGCCGCTCTGCCCCGCACGGGCGAAAGCGCGCTGACGGGACGGACGCCCAAGGCAGGGTCGGGTTCCCGAAAGTTCGGGGTGGCCGGGAGCGACCCGGCGGCCAGATGCGCCGCGCTCAACACGGCTTCCACCGCGCCGGCGGCGCCCAGGGTATGCCCTGTGGCGCCTTTGGTCGCGATAACGGGGATGCCGGGGCAACGCGTCGTGAAAAAGGCGGCTTCGGCGGCATCGTTCACGGCGGTGGCCGTGCCGTGGGCGTTGATGAAGGCCATGTCTTCCATGCGCAGCCCGGCCTGCGCCAGGGCCTGGTCCACGGCCAGGGCAAGCCCGCGTCCTTCCGGATGCGGCGCCGTCAGGTGATAGGCATCGGCGGCTGTTCCGTAACCGGCCGCAAAGGCGACGGCCTTCACCCCCCTCCTCCTGCGCGACGCTTCCGTTTCCAAAAGCATGAACCCCGCCCCCTCCCCCAAAGTCAGACCGTCTCTGCGGCGGTCGAAAGGACGGCAGACGCTCGGCGAAGGCAAACGCAGACAGGCGAACCCGACATAGGTGATATAGGAGAGAGCGTCTGCGCCGCCCGCAAGCACAAGGTCGCAAAGCCCGGAGCGTATCCATCCTGCCCCGATGCCTACGGCGTCGGCGCCGGATGAACAGGCGTCGGCGACGCTTACGGCAGGCCCGGAGCAGCGGAAGATTTCGCCGAGAGCCTGCGCGGGATTCGCGCCCAGATACGCCTCAATCTCCGCCGGTGGAACACCGTCGACCGCACCGGCCGAAGCGTCATCCCCGCGGACGCCGTCCGTCCGCTCCGGGCAAGACCCGGAAGCGCTCTTCCCCGCCTTGTACGCGACATAGAGAGAGTAAAAATCAAGGGAGGCGCCGACGGAAGTGCCGACAACAATGCCCAGGCGCAGACCCGGCGGTTCCGCTGTTCCGGAAAAGCCCGCCGACCTCCAGGCTTCCGATGCGGCGCGCATAGCGAGCATCGTGGTGCGCGACAGCCTGAAGGGGGCCTCCGCCGGGTCCGGACATACGCCGGCGGGGTCGCGCTCCCCGTATCTCCCTCCGGGTTGCTCCCGACAAAGCCGGGACGGCGCTGCGACCCCGTCCCCGGGACCTCCCCGGCTCCCGCCGGGCCGCTCCGGGCAAAGCAGGGATGTCTGCTCCGCGCAGGGAAATACGGGAAAACCGTGCGCGGCGGCAAAGGGCGGAGGCGACGGCGTAAATTCACCTCCCCGCTCCAGGGCGCGCAACGTGTCCGGCAGGCAGGATCCCGCGGCCGTGACCAGCCCCATGCCGCTTATTGCGACAGGTTCGGCCCGGCGCACGGCAGCCCGCCTTTGCGGGTTTCGATATACTCGGCAAGGGCATCGACGGAGGCGAACGCTTCGCGGGCGACGTCAATATCCTCAATAGTCACGCCGAACCGGCGCTGCACCAGTACAGTCAGTTCAACGGCGTCCAGAGAATCAAGCCCCAACCCTTCCCCGAACAGCGGGGCCGCATCGTCGATATCCTCGGGACCGATGTCTTCCAGCCGGAGTTCCTTGATCATCTCTTGTTTGAGAACGGTGCGGGTATCCATGCTGCTTCAACTCTCCCAGAGGTCGTAAAAGTTGAAAAACTGGTACGGGTTGTCGAGAACGAAACGTTCCAAGGCAGAGGCAAAGAGCTGCGCGTATGCCCGGTACGCTTGCGCCTTCCTGCCCAGGTCGGCCGGAGGCCGGAGGCATTCCGCGCAGAACAGTTTGCCGCGCAACGGTCCAGTGCGCAGGGCAAACACGCACAATACCGGCGCTCCGCTTGCCGACGCCAGCCGGTACGCCAGGCAGGGCATTCGCGCCGGCGCGCCGAAAAACGACACCGAAACCGCCTGTTCCGCGCTTCCTTCGACGCGGTCACCCATCAGACAGAGTAATCCACCTTGACGCAAATGCCGCAGCAAGGCAAGGACCGTTTCAGGACCGCCGCCTGTGCGGAGTATCCTGTAAGGCGGCGCCTGCCCGGCATGGTCGTGAATCTGCCTGTCCACGTCGCCCGGCTCGCTGTGCTGCAGCACGGCGACCGGCACTCCCGAAATTTTCGCCGAAACGCGGGGCGCAATCTGCCAGCAGCCGGTATGCGCGGAGAGCAGTATCACGCCGTTGCCTTCGGCAAGCAGATTGGGAAGGTCCTCTCCGCGGATATCCTCAAAGGCGAAACCGCCGCGCAAGCCGGCCGCGGCCCTGTCCACCAGGCATTGCCCGAAGGACCATTGCAGTTTCCAGGCGTGCATCCAGGCCGCCGCCCGGCCGGCGCCCGGAAAACGCCGTTCCAGGTATGCCCTGCTGCGCCTGCGCACGGACGGCCTGAGCGTATACCAGGTGACGACGAAAAACAGCAGCGCGTATGCCCCCGACGTGCCGGCCGCGCGGATCAGCGCGTAAAAGACGGCATGCTGCGCGCGTGAGCCGAGGCTGCGGCTGCTCCAGCGGGCGTTCACGGTGTTTTTTCCGCGCATACGGCCGGAAGGCCGGGAGCTTCACCCGGTTGCTTGCGTAAAGAGCGCTGCAGAGCGCGGGCCGGCACCCAGACGGCCAGACCGCACAGCAGGGCCGAAAGCGGGGCGACGACAAGGGAGCCGACAATCCATTCCCCGAGACGCTCCAAGGCTTCATAGCCGAGGGTGCGCATGGATATTTCCGTCAGAAAACGCCCGTGGCGCAAATAATGCCCCGCCTCGATGCACAGGGCGGGGACAAAGGGCGGCATGCCGATTTGGCCGGCGGCCAGACCGACGGTTTTGTTCAGCCTGAGCGCGCCGGAAACGACGATAATGAGGATGCTGTGCAGCCCTATGAGCGGCAGGGTAGATATACCCGCGCCGACGGCCGCGCCGAGGGCGAGCCTTCCCGGAGCGGCGTCGTTTGCCGCAAGCAGGCGCAGGGAACGCAGAAGATGCCGCAGGCTGACGGCGTCACCGTCTTTCCCCCCGCAGCGATTATGCGGCCAGGGGATGAGAGAGCGCACGGTGAGCCGCGTGTTCAAGAGGGCTATGCGCAGGTTGTCGGCCACGGGCCTGAAATGGGAAACGCGCTTTCCCGCGGGCGGATAGTAGACGCGCACGGGGATGCCTTTCACCGCGAACCCGGCCCAGCTTGCCCGGACAAGCACCTCAACCTCAAAGGCGTAACGCCGGGCCGAGCAATGCACGGCATCCGGAACGGCCAGGGGATACAACCGCATACCGCTCTGCATGTCCCCGATCCGTTCGCCGGTCTGTACCGTATACCAAAAGTTGGAAAAACTCCTGCCGAACCTGGAGGACAAAGGAGCCGCGCTCGCCGCGAAGTCGCGTTCTCCGACGATGACCGCCCGCGGATCGGCAAGGGCGGCGGCAATAAAGGCGGGGATATCGTCAGGGTCGTGTTGCCCGTCGGCATCAATGGTGAGGATGTGCGTCATGCCCATGCGCGCGGCGGCCCCCGCGCCTGCCGAAACGGCGGCGCCTTTGCCCAGGTTGCGCTCGCTGCGCATGCAGAGCACGGGCAACCCGAAGAGCGGATGCCCCGCATCCGGAACAAAAGGAGCGCCGTAGCCTGTCCGCCCCGCATCCGGAACAAAAGGAGAACCGCGGCCCGCCTGCCCCACAGTACGCGCAGGGAGATCCGTGCTGCCGTCGTCGACCGCCAGAACATGCGGGGTGTGGCGTAAAACTCCGCGCACCACGTCCGGTAACGTCGAGGCGTGGTTGAAAACCGGCACGACGACCAACAGCCGGTCGGGAGAAAAGGCCGTCCCGTCCGTCGCGCATCCCCCGCAGGCTGTTCCTGTTCCGTTCGTCACGCGTTCCCCGCAGGCTGTTCCACCGCTTGTTTCGCCGCGCGGCGCATGCCGAAGGCGAGGTAGGCCAACCCTCCTATAACCGGGATGAACACACAACACCCCAGCCAGAGCAAGCGTTCCTGCGGGCTGGGGAAAACGCGGCGGAAGGCGTGCGCTATACCGAAAAGGTTGATCAGGGCGGGTAGGGACAAAAGGCCGTAAAACAGCAGCGGGTGTATCTCCATCAGCCGTTGTCCTTGCGCGGTCCGCGCAACATGCTCAGGGCGGCGAGCCCCGCGCCGATGCAGATGCCCGTGTCGGCGGCGTTGAAGGCGGGCCAGTGCAGCGCGCCGAAGTGAAAATCCAGAAAATCCGTCACCGCGCCCAGACGGAGCCGGTCCGCAAGGTTGCCCAGCGCGCCGCCCGTTATCAATCCCAAGGCGAAAAAAAACATCGTGTCGTTTTCCGCGGCCGAGCGGACCAGATAAAACACCGCGAGCAGCGCCGCGGCCGTCAACACGCCGAACAGCGCGACCTGCACACCCAACGCGGGATCGTTGAGAATGCCGAACACCGCGCCGTAATTGCGCACATGCACGAGGTTGAAAAAGGCGGTTACGACAACCGCTTTTCCGTACCCGACAGCGCCTGCGACGATATGCTTGCTCACCTGATCCAGAACAAACAGCGCCAAAGCGGGCGCGGCAACTGTCATCCAACGCCGCATGTGCCTCCTTCGGGCATGGCCGGGCGCGGAAGCCCGCCGGTTACTGTTGTTTGTCCGACGCGGCTTTTTTCTTCCCGGTCGCTCCGGCCGGTCCCGCGCCCAGCACCAGCGCCGCGCCCTGCCAGGGACCGAGGGTAACGGTGACGCGTTTGCCGGAAAGCGACCAGGCGCCGCCCGCGACTATGGGCGTCACCCGCGACGGGACCTGCTCCGCGCCGGGTATGCCGGAAAGGTCGATGACCTCGGTCACCGTGGAACGCGAAAAATTGCTCAGGGCAAGGAGCAGGGCATTGCCTTCCGGCAGTCGCGTGAGCAGGGCTATGCTGCCTTTTTCCTTGGTGGCCGGGCGGGCGGCCAGGCGCCCCCTGCTGATGCCGTAGTCCCTGCGCGGACGCAGAAAGGCGCCGATCTTGCGCAGGAAGGACTCCTTGTTGTGTACCTGGACGTCCGGCGGGGGGTAAAGCTGCGGCGCCCTGGCCGTACCCATGGTGGACACGGCGCGCATGCTGCTGACGGAGCCGAGACCGTAGCCGCCGCGGACGGCGTCTTCCGGGCTGTTCCGGGCATTGTCCAGCGCTTCGGGAGGCAGGGGCAGCACGCCGCAAAGGTCCTGTCCGGTCAGCATCAGCAGTCCGGGCTGCATGGCCTTGAAGAATATGAGCAGGGCGTGCCCGTTCTGAATGTCCTTGACGGCGGAGGCGGGTTCGGCATTGAGAGCCGTCGCCGCCAACGATGCGCCGGTGGCGTACAGGCGGTTGTCCTGCACCGGGGCCTGCGCATTTTTTCCGGCCGCGGCGCGCATGGCCGCACGCACGGAGTCGCGCAGGGCGGCGGCCTTTCCGCCGTCCGCGCCCCCTCCGGCAAGGGAAGGCAGGGCGTAATTGATGCCGTCCTGGGCGGGCATGACGTGAACAAGCCTGCTGAAATCCACTCCCAGGCGCAACGCCTCGTCGGCCGTAAAACGCGCCGCTTCGGCGTCGCCGGTCAGCAGGGCGTGTTCGGCGGCGGGAGAGAACACGCTGTCGAAGATATAATCCACGCCGGAAGAGAGAAAGTCGCCGAGAGCATGCAAAGGCAGACCGTCGTCGCGCACCCAGCTCCAGGCGCCGTAGCGGTTTATCTCCCGGCCCATGGACTGCGCCGCCGTGCGGGCCGGCTCAATGCTGAAGGTCCCGCCGGCCCCGCCGCCTTCGACGACCGGCTCAAGCCCTTGAAAAGCTTCAAAACGCAGACCTATAAGGGCCTGTCCCTGCAGGCCGACCTGATTCACGGCGCTGCCGGACAGAATGCGGTGCGCAGCCTGCGAGGGATCTTCCCAATTCAGCACGGCGTACGTCGGATCGCGGTAATAACGGTATACCCAGCGCCGGCTGATGCCGTCCACGCCGCGCACCGGGCCCGTAACCGCCCATCCGCCCGCGCGGGACAGGGGCGAGTGCTCGTCGCGCATGCTTTTGGGAAGAAGACCCTGCCGATCCAGCGCCTCCACCTGCGTCGGACCCAGCACGGCGCCTTCCGCCTCCGCGTTGACTTCAGGCAGCAGTTTCCAGTCTTCGTCCGGAATCTCCACCATGCAGTATATGCCCGGATATTCGCGCACGTTGCGGACCGCAAGGAAAAAATCCGGACCGAGCCCCGTTGCCGCGGGCACGAGATCCGAACCGATGAGCACGTTGTTTCCGACGGCTCCCTGCATCAGACGCTTGTATTGGTTTTCGGCGCCGGCCGTGCGGGAAAATTCATACTGCACGACGTCGTCGCCGGTATCGGTGCCTTTGCGGCCCTTGGCCCACAAAAACCCGCTGCCCTGAATCGGGGCCACATAGAGACCCGATGCCCCGATCTCGCGCAGCACAGGCCATGTGGCGCTTTCGGAAAGTTGGCTGAATACCGAACTTTGCGAGGACGTCAACATGGTCATGGGGTGGATAAGCACCCAGGTATCCGCGTGATTCAGCAGTCCAGCAGCCCCGCCCGCGGCCGAGTTGCGCCAGGCTATTCCGCTGCCGGAAACCACTTTGGCCATATCCGAGGACTTGAACAGCATGGATTGGCGCTCAAGGTACTGCACATAGCCCGGGTCCGCCCTGGGCATGAGCGTCGCGTCGGCGGCGGCGCTTTCTTCCGCGGGCTGTCCCGCGGCGGCATCCTTCGTTTTCCTGACGGCGGCGGAAGAGCAGGAAAGCATGCCGCACAGCAGCAGCGCGGCAAAGCAGCGCAACCCGTATTCCTTCAACATAGTTATTCCTTATGCATCAATGCCGAAAAGCGAAGACGGCTTTTCAGGAAGGCGCGCCGCCTTCGGCGGCGGGCCGGATTCTCGTCCGTTACACGACTGTACGGGTCGCAAAGACGACGCTCCGGGTATTATCCGTCAGCTTGCTGAACGGCGACGTTCAGGGTTTTACGGACGTTTTCCGCGAAGAGCGCGAGTTGCCTGTCGGCCTCCGCGTCCTTGAGCGTGCGGTCAGCGCGCCGGAAGGTCAGCCGGAACGTCAGGTTCCGCGCGTCCGTACCTTCCGGTTCATAGCAGTCGACAAGCCGGATTTCCGTATCGATCCGGCTTTTCATCGTTTCAGCGAGCGCCGTGATGTCGCCTGCCCGCGTCCCGCGCGGCGCGACAAAGGTGATGTCGCGGCGCACCGGCGGGAACACCGGCAGAGGAACGGCCCGCACAGCCGTTGTTATGTGCAGGTCGCACAGGATGTCCAGGTTGAGTTCGGCGCACCAGACTTCTTTTTTGGCGTGACAGCGCTCGGCGATTGCCTCTTTCACGCGCCCGGCGCGGCCTATGCGCGTCCCTTGCAGAACGACGTCCACGCACGGCAGGAAACGCTCCGGCGCGTCCGCGCCGGCAAGGATAAAGTCGGCGGCCGGCAGGGCAAGTTGCAGGAGCAGATGCTCGACCAAGCCTTTCAGGTCCAGGTAACCGAGGTCGCCCGGCAGCGGCGGCCACGGCGCGGACGAGCGCGCGCCGTGCAGGATGATGCCGAGCCTCGCCTCCTCGCGCACAACGCTCGTACGGAACGCGTCCGGGCTTTGCCCGGAGTTCTCGGGAAAAGCCCGCGGGGAGTGCGGCGTTGCGGCCGTGAACACCGTCGCCGTTTCGAAAAGGCGCACGGAAGGCGCTCCCTGCGCCAGATTGTTGCGCAGGGCGCCGAGCAGTCCGGGGATAAGCTCAGGGCGCAGGACATCCATGTCCTCGCTCAGGGGATTGAGGACGGGAACGCGGTTTTCACGAGGCAACCCGAGGAAATCCAGTTCGTTGCCGCCGGCAAAGCTGTAAGCGATGATTTCGCTCAAGCCCGCCTGCCTGCCCCAGCGCTTGATGCGGCTGCGGAACGCGCTTTTGTTTTCGGGTTGTCCGGAGCGGGCGAGATCGCGGGCGATGCCGGGCAGACGGGCCGGGATGCGGTCCATGCCGTAGATGCGGACGATTTCTTCGGCGAGATCCGCTTCACGGGTCAGGTCGGGCCGGCGGGCGGGCGGCGTCACATCCCATTCCAGCGCGACGTTCTCCTCGCCGGCGCGCAGGCCGCCGGAGGCGTCGCGCACGGTGCAGCCGAGGGAGCGCAGGGTCTTTTCGCAGAAACGGGCGTCCAGCGACGCGCCCAGCAGGCGTTCGGCGTATTCCCGGTGAAAATTGATGATGCGCGGGGGCGGCGTCGCCGCCGCTTTTTTGATGAGTCCGGGACGCACCAGTCCGCCCGCGAGGGCGGCCAGCATGTGCGCGGCGCGCTCCAGCGCGGGCGTGGCGCCGTCCGGGTCGACGCCGCGCTCGAAGCGGTAGGATGCTTCGGAGTGCAGCCCCAGGCGGCGCGCTGTCTTGCGTACGGCGCCGGGGTGGAAGACGGCGCTTTCAAGAAATACGCGGCAGGTCTCGTTCGAAATTTCCGAATTCAGACCGCCCATCACGCCGCCGAGGCAGATGACGCCCGCGGCGTCGCGGATGGTGATATCGCCGGCCGTAAGCACGCGTTCCTTGCCGTCAAGGGTGGTGAAACGCTCGCCTTCGTCCGCCGCGCGCACAATGACGCGCCCGCCCCGGATGCGGTCGAGGTCGAAGGCGTGCAGCGGCTGACCGAATCCCATTAAAATGTAGTTCGTAGCGTCGACCAGATTGGAGACGGGGCGCACCCCCACCGCATTCAGACGGCAGCGCAGCTTCAACGGACTCCGCGCGACCGTGAGTCCTTCGATAATCAGGCCGTGGTACAGGGGACAGAGGTTCTCGTCCTCCACCGTCAGCTCGAGTTCGGACGCGGCGTCCGCGCCGCCGGAGAAACGCTCGTAACCGGGCACGGTCAGGGGCAGGCCGGTCAGGGCCGCCGTTTCGAGGGCCAGACCCAGAACGGAAAGGCAGTCGCCCCTGTTCGGAGTCACGGAAATGTCCAGCACCTCATCGTCCAGTTGCAGCGCGTCCGCAAGGGATTTGCCCGTCGGCACGGAGGGGTCCAGCACAAGAATGCCGTTGTGTTCGTCGGAAAACCCGAGTTCGCGCTCCGAGCAGATCATGCCGTCGGAGGGCGCGCCGCGCAGCACGGACTTCGACACCTTCTGTCCGCCGGGCAGGGTGACGCCGGCCCGGACCACGGCCACTTTTTGGCCGGAGGCGACATTGGGCGCGCCGCAGACGATGTCCAGCACCTCATCGCCGATGTCCACCCGGCAGACCGACAGCTTGTCCGCGGCCGGGTGTTTCGCGCATTCCGCGACCAGCCCGGTCACGATGGGTTTGAGCGCCGCATGGGGCCTGAGGATGTTTTCCGTTTCCAGGCCGGCCATGGTCAGACGCTCGCCGAGGCTTTCGGCCGAATCTTCATAGGGCAGAAATTCCCGCAACCAGTTCATGCTGAGCAGCATACAGACTCCGCATCGGGCAAAGGCATCATTTGACGAACCGGCCGAGGAAGCGCAGGTCGTTTTCAAAAAACAGGCGCAGGTCGTCTATGCCGTACTTGAGCATGGCGACGCGCTCGACGCCGAGGCCGAAGGCGAACCCGGTGCAGGACGGGTCAAAGCCCACCGCTGCGAAAACGGCCGGGTCGACCATGCCCGCGCCTAAAATTTCCAGCCGGCCCGTGCCCTTGCATACGCGGCAGCCGTCTTCGCCCCCCTTGCGCCCGCTGCCCCGGCAGATGACGCAGGACATGTCCACTTCCACTGAAGGTTCGGTGAAGGGGAAGAAACTGGGGCGAAAATACAACGCGACGTCCGGGCCGAACAATTCACGCAGCAGATGGGTCAGCACGCCGCGCAGGTGGGCCAGATTGACGCCGTCGTCCACGAGCAGTCCTTCAACTTGGTGGAACATGGGGCTGTGCGTGAGGTCGTAGTCGCGCCGGTAGACCTTGCCCGGCGCGATGACGGCTACCGGGGGCTTTTTGCGTTCAAGCATGGCCCGCACCTGCATGGGCGAGGTGTGGGTGCGCATGAGCAGACCGTCGCCGAGGAACAGCGTGTCCTGCATGTCCCTGGCCGGGTGATCTGCGGGGAAATTGAGGGCCTCGAAGTTGTGGAAATCCGTTTCCGCTTCCGGCCCGTCAACGGTTTCAAAGCCCAGATTGTTGAGGATTCTGCACAGTTCCTCCATCACCAGGGTAACGGGATGCAGGGACCCGCGTTCCGGCATACGGCCGGGCATGCTGGGGTCGAAGCGGGAGAGGCTTGCCCCGTCGACCTGCGCCTTGAAGGCCGCGAGACGTTCTTCGAGAAGCCTGTTCAGGCGTTCTTTGGCGGCGTTGGCGGCTTTGCCGAAAGCGGGGCGTTCGTCGGCCGGGAGTTCCGGCAGCCGGCTCATCAGGGCGGCCAGTTCGCCCTTGCGCCCCAGCACTGCGTTGCGCAGGCTTTCCACCTCGGCGGCGGAGGCGGCGCCGGCCAGAGCGGCCGTAAAACCGGCGGCCGCGCGTTCAAGTTCGGCAATCAGCGTCATGCGGACCTCGCGCCGGGCGGAGTTGGAGCATTCCCGTTTTGCGGTCGTCGCTCAACGGCGGACAAAGCCCGCCCGCGCGGGGATCGCGGGCGTTGCCGCACTGCGTTTCGTGCCGTCGGCGCATTGCCTCTGAACTGTACAAGGTACATGCCGCAATGCTCCGGGGGACGGGCTCAGGCCGTCGCGGCCCTGGCGCGCTCGACCAGGGCGGCAAAGTCTTCCTTGGCCTTGACGGCCATATCGGCCAGGATTTTGCGGTCCAGGGCAATGCCCGCTTTTTTCAAGCCGTCCATAAAACGGCTGTAGGACAGCCCGCCTTGCCGGGCCCCCGCGTTGATGCGCAGGATCCAGAGCTTGCGGAATTCGCGTTTGCGCACTTTGCGGTCGCGGAACGCGTAGGCCAGGCCGCGTTCGACCGCTTCGCGCGCCGTGCGGTACAGCTTGCTGCGCGCGCCGCGGTAGCCTTTGGCCATATCCAGATATTTCTTGTGGCGCCTGTGCGCCGTCACTCCTCGCTTGACCCGCATGGAAACCTCCGTTCATAGCCTGCGGGGCGCCGTCCCGGCAGCCCCGACCAAGCCGTTTGCGCCCGGATTCAGGCGTAAGGCAACATCCTGCGCACATTCTTCACGTCGGCGGCGTCGACCACGGCGCTCTGTCCGAGACGCATTTTGCGCTTGGCGTTTTTCTTGGTCAGAATATGGCGCAGGTTTTGCCTGCGCCGGCGCAGTTTGCCCGAGCCGGTAACGTCGAAACGTTTGGCCGCGGAGCGTCTGCTTTTCATCTTGGGCATGGTTTTCTCCTTACAATTCGTTCAGGAAGCTCCGCCGCTTGCGGGCGGCGCCGGCCTGAGCAGGCGCAAGGCTGCAGAGGCGGGGCTCCGATCCCTTGCCTTGCGGGCTTCCCTAAAAAAAGCTGCATACGTTGAAAAATCCGCGCTTGCAAGCAGAAAGTAGGGCGTCGGGTGCCGACCCGTGCGTCATTTTTTCGGCAACGGGGCCAACATCAGGTACAGGGTGCGGCCTTCGGCGCGGGCTTCCTGGTCCACCCTGGCTATATCCCGCGTATCTTCCACCACTTTATCGAGCATGGCCTGACCGCGGTCTTTATGCACAATTTCTCGGCCGCGGAAGAAAATCGTCACCTTGCAGCGGTCGCCGTCTTCAATGAAGCGCCTGATGTGGCCGATTTTAGTCAGGTAGTCGTGCTCGTCGGTTTTGGGGCGCAGCTTGATTTCTTTGATCTGGATGACGGTCTGCCGTTTGCGGGCTTCCTGTTTTTTCTTTTGGGCTTCGTACTTGAAGCGCCCGTAGTCCATGATGCGGCAGACGGGAGGGTCGGCCGCTGCGGCCACTTCCACAAGGTCGAAGCCGGCATCTTGGGCCATCTGCAGGGCCTGATTGCGTTCGATGATGCCGAGTTGTTCGCCGTCTTCGCCTATGAGGCGCACTTCGCGCACGCGGATTTGTTCGTTACGCCGCACGGAGTCCTGGGGTTCGGGGCGGCGCGGGCGTAGATTAGGAGAAGCGATAGTTCATACCTCCTTGTTTGAATGGTGCATCGGACGCGGCCTGAATCAGGGCCGCGGCTTCGTCAAGCGTTTTTGAACCGACTGTTTCGCCGCCGCGCAGGCGCAGGTTGACCTCGCCCGATTCAAGCTCCTTGTCGCCTGTGACCAAGACGAAAGGAACCTTTTCGACCTGTGCGGCGCGCACTTTATAGCCGAGTTTTTCGTTCCTGAGGTCGACGTCGGCGCGGATGCCCGCGTCGCGCAGGCGTTGTTGCACGGAGCGGGCGAAGACGTCGTGCCTGTCCGTAACCGTGAGGATGCGGGCCTGTTCCGGGGCAAGCCAGACGGGGAAGGCTCCGGCGTCGTGTTCCGTGAGGATGCCTATGAAGCGTTCCAGGGAACCCAGGACGGCTCTGTGGACCATGACGGGGCGGTGTTTTTCGCCGTCGGCGCCGGTATAGGCGAGGTCGAAGCGCTCGGGCAGGGTGAAGTCGCATTGAATGGTTGAGCACTGCCATTCGCGGTCCAGGCTGTCCGTGACCCGGCAGTCTATTTTCGGGCCGTAGAAAGCGCCGTCGCCTTCATACAGCGTGTAGGCGAGACCGAGGCGTTCCAGCGCTCCGATCAGGGCGGCAGTGGCGCGTTCCCAGGCTTCGGGGGTACCTATGTATTTTTCCGGGCGGGTGGCCACGCCGAGTTTGTAGTTGAAGCCGAAGAGGGTGAAGATGTCGCGCACCCAGGTGATGACGCCGATGATTTCGTCTTCGAGCTGGTCGGGGCGGCAGATGATGTGGGCGTCGTCCTGGGTGAACTGGCGCACGCGCAGCAGTCCGTGCAGCACGCCGCTCATTTCGTGGCGGTGGACCACGCCGAGTTCCATGAAGCGCACGGGCAGTTCGCGGTAGCTGCGCGGTTTTCTGCCGTAAATGAGCATGTGGCCCAGGCAGTTCATGGGTTTTATGCCGTAGGCGTCGCCTTCGATTTCGGTGAAGTACATGTTTTCGCGGTAATTGTCGTAGTGGCCGGATTTTTCCCAGAGTTCGCG
>JAITEY010000004.1 GCA_031281815.1 Desulfovibrio sp.
TTGCAGTATGACTTGGGAATCAGCGGGGATTTCAGCGGCTGCCATGATGCCTTTCTCCGGTTATGGTTTTTCTTGACACTGTGTCCGTTTGAGCTACAATACGGCCAGACAAGGAGGATTCCCGTGCCTACCAATGATTATGTCCGCGCCAGAATTGATCCCGCGATTAAACATCAAGCCGCCGATGTGCTTGCAGCCTTGGGGCTGACCGTTTCCGACGCCTGCCGCATGATGCTGACGAAAATAGCCAGAGAGAAACGCCTGCCCTTCGGCACGGAAGAGCCGAACGAGGAATCGCTGGCCGCAATAAGGGAAATCGAAGAAGGCAAGGGGGTGCGCTTTCATTCCGCGCAGGTCGTCGGCGCGGCGTCTGAAATCGGAACAGCTCGGCGGAATGTCGCGCGGCAATGCGGAGGATTTCGCGAGGCGGAGTGAGGCAGCGGGTTCGTCTTCTTCAAAGGGTTTGCCGAACCGTTTCCGCTGTTGTGCCGGCGGGCGGCGCAATCAGCTTGCCGCATTCGGCGTTTTCGCTTGAAAACATCACGCCGCCGCCGGCGCTACGCCGCGCGCGCCGCGTAGTACTGCGCCGCCAGATCAAGAAAGAACCGCGCATGCTCCCCCAAGGCGGGGTCGTCGATATCCGTGCCGACCATGACATAGGCCGTGCTTATCAGGTATTTGAGCCGGGGGAGTTCGGCCAGACGCTTTGCCGCCCGGTTTTCTTCCAGGCACGAAGCCGTCGCCGCGATGACGGTCGCCGCCCTGTGCCGGTCCAGATGGCGCTCCAGCACCAGCGCCTGCCCGGCGCGGGCCACGCGGGCAAGCATGGCCGGATCGGCCAGGGCGCGGGCGGCGGCCGCCGCCGCGCCGCGCCAGTCGTTCCGGATATAGCCGGGCAGTATGGTTTCGCCTTCCACGAACAAATCCTCCATGCCCATGCCCCCCCGCTCGGTCAGCAACGCCGCCCCGCAGGCCATAGCCTCGAAACAACGCAAATTGACCTCGGAACAGGCCGACTGGTTCAACACCACGCGCGAGCGGGCGTAGAGTTCGGGATACGGCGCGGAATTCACGACAAGAGGGTGCATTGTCTTGAATTTTTTCAGAAAAAGCTCCCTGTCCGGGTTGTTTTTTTGTCCTATGTTGCCGACAAACGACACCGGCACATCACGCGGAACCTCGTCGCGCGGGATTATTGCGGAAGACGCGGAAAGCGGCATCCACAACACCTGAACCCCGCATTCGGCAACGGCTTCCGCATACCCTTTCTGGGCCGCGAACACGATGTCGAAGGCGTTGGCAAACGGCAGGTGCCAGTGATTGCACCAGGTGTCCACGGAATAGAACGCCGAGACACAGGGCAGTTCCTCAACATGATGGAAATAAGGCATGTTGCCGGAATCACACCAAAAAGCGAAATCGGGCACAAAACCGGCGGAACACACGCTGTCGTACACCGCAAGGGCATTGTACGGCCTGTCTATGTAGATATCACAGCTTTTTTGGTATCCGGCGCCGACAACTTCGTGCCCCATCTCTTTGAAGGCGGACACGAGGTTCATGGCGTCCAGGTTCAAAATTTTCATCAGAATTCCTTCAGGCAGACGGAGCCGAATGCGGATGGAACGCTTCGCGTCCGCAATGCGCGCCTTTGCCGGGCGGGAAAAATTTTCTCCCCTGCGGACCTTTGCCGCTTGCAATTCAAATTTCGTGCCGCCGGACGCGGTGACGCGGCGCAAGCCCCCGGAATTGCGGCCGGCCCGCTTTTGCGGCGGCAGGTCGGCGCGGACGGGCAAGCCGGGGCGTCCGCGCAGGCCGCCGTGCGCCGGGTCCGGCATTCCCCGGAAGCGGCTGCGGGAAAACGCCGGGCGGCGGAGTATGTCAGGAAACTGAAAGCGCGGGGCGGCGCAACGGCGCCGGGCACACGGTCCGCTCCACCCTGCCGTTGCGCAAAAAGACGACGGTGTCCGTCAGACGGCGGATTTCCGGCAGCGAATGGCTTACATAAAGAACGGGCATGGAAAATTCCCGGCCGACGCGGGCAATATAGGGGATGAGTTCATCCTTGCGGGCCGGGTCCAGCGAAGCCAGCGGCTCATCCATCAACAGCGCCGCCGGGCTGATGAGCAGGGCCCGGCCGACGGCCACGCGCTGTTTCTCGCCGCCCGACAGATTTTTGGGACTGCGCTCCAGCAGATGCTCAATGCCCAACAAGGCGATGACCTGCTCCAGGGGGATCCTGCGCTCCGACGGGGCAATCAGCTTCATGCCGTAGACCAGATTCGAGCGCACGCTGAGGTGCGGGAAGAGCCGCCCGTCCTGAAACACGCAGCCCAGACGCCGCTTTTCCGGCGGCAGGTCGATGCCGCGCGCGGAATCAAACAGCACCCTGCCGCCGACGACAATCAGACCGGAATCCGGGCGCGCCAGCCCGGCAATCATGCCGATGACCGAACTTTTGCCCGCGCCGGACGGACCGTACAGCGCCGTTACCCCGGACGCCGCCCCCGCGAAGTCGACATCGACAAGGAACTGCCCCTGCAGGCGCCTGGCCCGTACCTCCACGGCGCGCCTACCCGTTCACAACGGCCGTATGCCGCTTGGACAGGAGTTCTGAACTCACCAGGGCGGCCATGGCGATGACGACGGCAATGACGCACAGGCGCATGGCACCGCTTTCGCCGCCCGGCACCTGGGTGAGCGTATACAGGGCCAGGGGCAGGGTCTGCGTCCGGCCCGGTATGTTGGACACGAACATAATCGTGGCTCCGAACTCGCCCAGGCTGCGGGCAAAGGCCAACACCGACCCGGTAACGACGCCGGGCAGAGCCAAGGGCATGGTGACCGTGAAAAAAACCCGCACAGGGCCCGCCCCCAAGGTACGGGCCGCCGCCTCTATCCCCCTGTCCACGTTGTCCATGGAAAGGCGGATGGCCCGGACCATGAGCGGGAAGGCCATGACGGCCGACGCCAGAACCGCGCCGGTCCACTGGAAGGCAAGCGTGAAATCAAAATGCGTGTACAGGAAACCGCCTATCCAACCGTTGCGGCCGAAGGTCAACAGCAGAAGGTAACCCGTGACCACGGGCGGCAGCACCAACGGCAGATGAATGCACCCGTCAAGCAGCCGCCGGCCGGGAAAATCCAGCCGCGACAAAACCCAGGCCGCGCCGATGCCCGCAGGCAGACTGAGCAGCACCGCCCAAACGGCGACGCGCAGACTCAGGCGCATGGCGTCCCACTCGACCGGGGTCAGCCGCAGCCATTCCATATGCATATATCAACGTTGCAATTACCCGCCATACTTCCTCCCGCTTACGCCCGCTCCGGCGTTTACCGGCGCAAACAGCGCGGTTCAACAGTAAAAATACGCATTCCCGTTGAGGGGGTCCGGGGAAAATCATTTCCCCCGGTGGGCTCAAGGAGGCGGAGCCCCCGGAAATGTTTCAATGTTCGGCCTTGCGCCTGCTCAGGCCGACGCCGGGGGCGTATAGATCAACATTACAATGCCCTCAGATGCCCGCAAAGCCGTATTTCCGGAAAACGGCCAGTGCTTCCGGCGTCTTCAGGAAAGCAATGAACTTTTCGGCCGGGCCGACCTTTTGCCCGGCAACGGCGGCGACCGGGTAGACCACGTCCGTATGGCTGCCCGCCGGGAAAACCCCGACGACCTTGACCTTGCCCGAGGCGACGGCGTCGCTTTCGTAGACCAGTCCCAGCGGGGCTTCGCCCCGCTCGACCAGGGCCAGGCCCGCACGCACGTCCTTGGCCGGGGCGATGCGGTCCTTGATTGCGTCCCATGCGCCCAATTTCATCAGGGCCTCCTTGCCGTACATGCCCACCGGCACATGCGCGGGGTCGCCCACGGCCAGACGGCCGTCCTTGCCGAGGGCAGGCAGGAGCGAAAAGCCCGGCTTGATTTCAACGGTCTCAAGCGCGGCGTCCTTGGGAGCAATCAGCGCAATGCGGTTGCGCAGCAGGTCGCTGCGCGTGCCTTTTGCCAGAAGATTTTTCGTTTCCAGGTAATCGGCCCATTCCGTGTTGGCGGACAGGAACACGTCGGCCGGCGCGCCCTGCTCAATCTGTTTGGCCAGGGTGGAGGAAGACGCGAACGACGTCTTGACGCTGCCCAGGCTCTTTTCAGCGTAAAGCGCGGCAATATCGGTGATCGCGTTGGTGGTGGACGCAGCCGCGAACACGACGATTTCCGGTTCGGCGGCGGCCGCGGACGCAGGCCGGATCATGCCTGCGGCGGACAGGGTCAGACAGACCGAAACAAACGCGGCCGGCAAAAACCGCGCGCAAAGGGTGCGAAGACCTTTCACGGTACTCTCCTTCAGATGATGTTGTGCGGACATGACATATTGACGTTTAAAACCATCATTGCGTTTTGCTACTCCCGGCGTTACAGGAAGTCAACAACGAACCGCGCTGGAGGGAACGGCTTCCCGCGCACCGTCCGCGGGTCCGCATACCGCGCCGTCACCGCATACCGCGCGGGAGACAATGATGCCCCGCAACTCCCCTGTCGAAAAAGCATCCCCGCCGGGAATCCGCCGTGCCCGAACCGCCTGAAATCCGCTGCAACCTGAAAGTCTGCCGCCTGCGCCGCGGCTGGTCGCAGGAGGAACTTGCGCGCAAGGTCCACATAAAACGGCAGGCCGTCGTCGACCTGGAAAAGGGCCGATACCTGCCCAATACGCTTGTAGCTTTGCGGCTGGCCGAGGTTTTCGGCTGCGCGGTCGAAGACCTTTTCATGCTTTGGGAGGAAAACGAGCAGGAACTGAGCCTGCCGGACGAGGGGCTGCCGGCCGACACCCGCCTTGCCGTGGGCAAGGTGCGGGACAGGCTGGTGGGGTTGCCCCTGCAAGCGACTATGCCCTTTACCCTGCGGCCAGCGGACGGCCTGTTGTCCGGACCGGGCCGCGTCCGGCTGCATGCCCCGCCTCGGGCACAGGAAGAAAGCCTGCTGCTGGCGGGTTGCGACCCTGCCCTGGATTTGCTGGACGACCACCTGCGCCGGGTCTTGCCGACGGCGCGGATACGCTGTGTTTTTGCCTCCAGCGGGCGCGCGCTGGACCTGTTGGCCGGGGGCTATATTCATGCGGCGTCGAGCCATTTTCACAACGACGGCGACGGCGAGGCCAATGTGGACGCCCTGCGCGCGGCGACGGGCGGAGACGCCCTGCCCTGCCGGGTCACGGCCTTCGCAAACCTGGAAGAAGGGTTGAT
>JAITEY010000005.1 GCA_031281815.1 Desulfovibrio sp.
CAGGACGTCCTGCTGTTCATAGACAACATCTTCCGCTTCACCCAGGCCGGTTCTGAAGTGTCCGCCCTGCTCGGGCGCATGCCGTCCGCCGTCGGCTACCAGCCGACGCTGGGCACCGACCTCGGCGCCTTGGAGGAACGCATCACCTCCACGCACAAAGGCTCCATTACCTCGGTGCAGGCCATCTACGTGCCGGCCGACGACCTGACGGACCCGGCCCCGGCCACCACCTTTTCACACCTGGACGGAACGCTCGTGCTGTCGCGCCAAATTGCGGAACTCGGCATTTATCCCGCCGTTGACCCGCTGGACTCCACCTCACGCATCCTGGATCCGCAGGTCGTGGGTCAGGAACACTACAACGTGGCGCGCGGGGTACAGCAAATCCTGCAAAAATACAAGGATCTTCAGGACATCATCGCCATTCTGGGCATGGACGAACTCTCGGACGACGACAAGCTCACCGTGGCGCGCGCGCGCCGCATCCAGCGTTTTCTTTCCCAGCCTTTCCATGTGGCCGAAGTCTTTACCGGCGCTCCCGGTCGCTACGTCAAGCTGGAAGACACCATCAAGGCCTTCCGCGCCATCCTGAACGGCGACTATGACCACATGGGTGAATCCGACTTCTACATGGTCGGCACGATTGAAACGGCTGAAGAAAAATACAAGAAACGCTTAGCGGAACAATAAGGCGGCACCATGGCTTCGCTTCGACTGGATATAGTCACGCCGGACAGGCTCGTGCTGAGCAGAGAGGTTGATTATGTGGGCGCGCCGGGCCTGGAAGGGGAATTCGGGGTTTTGCCCGGCCATGTACCCCTGCTGGCGGCCCTGACGACGGGCAGGTTGTTTTACAAGGCCGACGGGCGGACGAACTGGGTGTTTGTGTCCGGCGGCTTTGCCGAGGTTGCGGGCGGCAAGGTGACCATTCTGGCTGAAAGCGCTGAAGAAGCGCAGAGCATAGACTTCGAGCGGGCCGAGAAGGCGCGCAGGCGCGCCAAAGAACGCATAGACTCGCGCCGCGCTGAAATCGACCTGCACCGCGCGCTCCAGTCTCTGGCCAGGGCCGACGTGCGGTTGTCTCTGCGCGGGCGCTGAGGCGGGACATGGCGGACGTCAACCTGCACCGTGCGCTCCGGTCCCCGGCAAGGACCTACGAGCGCGTGGGCTCACGCGGGTGCTGAAACCGATATGCTGAAGTGGATAGTCATCGGCGTTTACGTTCTCGTGCCGATTATTGCATGGCGCCGTACTCGGGAAAAACCCGGCGCGACCAAAACTGAAACTCGCGTAAACAAATGCGGCAACGCCTTTCTTGCATGGGGCGTCATCGGTATTTTATTGGCTTCTCCAGCGGCTTGGCAACTGACGTTGCTGTATCCCGACAGCGCTTGGATCAAGCATTTTCTTGAGATGTGGCTCTTTTGGGCCGCGCCTCTGGGGCTCGGGCTGGCCGTCAAGGCCGGGCAGGCAATGCGGGAGAAGAAAAAGGCGGAGCAAGCCGCTGCCTCGACTTCCGGGCCTGACGCTCCGTAATCTCAATGTATTCGGACAGGTAGTACTGCGTAACGTATAAATTTTCGTGCCGGCCCCAATGAGGGGAGTCGGCCTGAGCCGGCGCAGGGCCGGCTGGGGAAATCATTTCCCTCGGCCGCCGGAGGCTTAAAAATAACGTGTTACGCGGTAATAATCGGTTGAGAGACCGAAGAACACGACGGGCCGCCCGAGGGCGGCCCGTTTTTTTCCTTTCCTGCGTGCTTCGGGCGATCCCCACCCCGCGACACGGCCTAACCGATAAGAGACAAGGCCATCTGCGGCAGGGAGTTGGCCTGTGACAGCATGGCCACCGCCGCCTGGGTGAGTATCTGGTTGCGCACGAACTCCGTCATTTCCAAAGATACGTCCACGTCGGATATGCGCGATTCGGCGGCCTGCAGGTTTTCGGCCTGGATCTGGAGGTTGCTGATCGTGTTTTCCAGCCGGTTCTGCATGGCGCCGAGATTGGCGCGAATCTTGTCCTTGGAGAGGATGGCATCGCCGATACCTACCAGAGCCAACTGCGCCCGTTGCTGTGTGGATACGGTATACCCCTTGAACGACATGTCGGTCTGATTGCCGACGCCCAGAGAAGACGCCGTGGCGCTGCCGATTTGGATATAGTAATAATCCTCGGCGGAGTCGTTGGCCGGCCCGAAGTGGACCTTCAACTTGCCGGTAGAGGTCAACAGCGCGCCGTTGTGCGTTTCGGAAGACAGATTACCGTTGAGCAGATGCACGCCGTTGAAGTCTGTGGCGTTCGCGATACGGGTGATTTCCGAAGCCATGGCCTGGTATTCGGATTCAATCATCAGGCGCTGGTCCGAAGTATACGTGCCGGTAGCGGCCTGTTCGGCCAGTTCCTTCATACGAATGAGCTTTTCGTCAATGACGCCGAGGGCGCCGTCCGCCGTCTGGATCAGGGAAATGCTGTCGTTGGCGTTGCGCACGCCCTGATTCAGGGCGGTAATGTCCGCGCGCATAAGTTCGCGGATGGCCAGACCGGCCGCATCGTCGGCTGCGGAAGACACGCGCAGACCCGAAGACAGGCGGTTTACCGAGGTAGCGAGGCTGTTGTAGGAATTGCCGAGGTTCCTCGCGGCGTTCAACGCCATAAGGTTGTGATTGATAGTCAGTGCCATAATATTCCTCCTTGAATATTACGCGGTTCAAGCGGCGCTTTCTGCCGGCCGCCTCCATGCGGCCTTGCCGCCCATACAACGCTGCTGTTTGTTTATCGGCGGCCCTGCCGGGTACATTCCGTTTTCCCGTCGCAGGGCCGCTTTGCCCTGACCCTTGAGAGCGCACAGGTAAATTCTCATAGGGTTCTCCCACACCGGGAGCCGCAACCGCGCCGTGATCTTCATCTCAGGCCGTTGTCACCTCCTTTATCGGTTCATGGAGCGAAGCCTTTAGGGGGACGGCGCAGGTTCGCGGAAAAAAATTCCCGTCACGGGAGTGAATGCAATATTTGTACCGAATTTGAAGAAACGCAGTCCATTACGGCGGCCTCCCCAAGGGCCTCTCCGTCGATCTCCCGACGCAGGGCGGCCGCCGCGGGGATTAAAGCAAAATTTGTGCCGGATTCGATGAAAAGGGGTTCCGCCCGCTGCTCTACTCTACGCGTTCTCCGATGCCTTCCCGGTTGATCTCTCGAAGAAGGACGGCCGCCGCGGGCGCAAACGGCGCTTCCCAAGGAGGGGCGAGAAAGAAAAAACCCGCGTCTCCTGCCGCAGCAGGCACTCCGGACGGCAGGCGCAGGGCGCAGGCATGCAGCAGGAGCTTTTCAAAAGGAGGTCCGCCGTACAGCGGATCCCCGATCAAGGGAAAACCGCGCGCTGCAAGTTGCGCCCGCAACTGATGCTTGTGTCCGGTCAACGGGCGCAGCAACAGCAGCGTCGCCGGCTCGCCGCTTCCACCGCGCGCGGAAGAGGAAGAGTCGCGCAGTCCCTGAGGCAGAGCCTCGGCATCCAGATGCTGCACGACACGGGCGGCGCACAAAGCCCTGCCTTTCTCAAGCCCTTCGCGGCCGCGGGGGAACAGAGCGTCGATAGGCGCATCCGGGCTTTGCCCGAAGCCGCCCGAAGGTATCCGAGGGAGACGCGGCTCCCCGGTTGCGTCCGCAGCGGCACGGGTGGATGTGAGGAGCAGCGCGGGAGACGGTTCCCCGGCCGTGCCGGCAACAGCGGACAAGGACGCGCAGGGCGGCGGATCTTCCGGGTTGCTAGCAGGCAGCGCGCAGACGCGTTCACGGCCGGCGACAAATCGTTTTTCCGTCCTGTCTTCGAGAATGCGCGTTCCGACCCAGGGCACACGCCCCCGGGACCAGGCCAGATAGTATCTGGCGATGCCGCCTTGTCGGAACAGTTCATGCAGCCTGCGCGCGCAGGCATGGCTCAATCCGGCCAACAACAGGCCGGAGGTGCGTCTGTCCAGTCTGTGGACGGGCGCGGGGATATAGGGGTGCGCGGCGAACGCCGCGGACAGCCGCGCGCTGACGGAATCCACGACCGTTGTTTTTCCGGCTGCCCTTTTTCCGGTCGTCATTTTTCCGGCGCAGCGGTCGGGAGCGCTGCCGGGGTGGCAGGAAAGGCCGGCGCTCTTGTTCAGCACCAGCAGATCTCCGGATACGGCGACGATTTCCAGGCCGGGGCCAAGCGTAGGCAGAGGCCGGGAGGCGTCTAGAGCATTTTGCGCTTGAGATTGCCGATTGACGGCGAAGCAAGTTCGCCTCGCGGCAATCTCGCGGCAAGGATTTGCCGGCAAATCCTTGCAGAGCGGATGGATATTTTCAATATCAATCCGCTCTAAGAACGCCTCGGCGCAAGGCGCGGCGCAACCTTGGGGGTTCCGCGGAGAAAGCGGCCCTGTACTCGCGTTTGCAGCGGAAGGCGCCGGGAGGGCGAAAGGAGGCAGACGCACGATGTCGCCCTCCGCAAGCCGGGCAAAGGCCTTGCTCCGGCGGCCGTTCACCCGGACCTGCCCACTGCGTATCCACTTGTGGAGCATCGGGAGCGGCGAGGGCGCACGCAGTCTGCGCTGCAGAAAACGCGCAAGCTTCATATCCGCTTCGGCTGCAGAAACAACGAGGCAATGCACCGGGGCGCTCGTCATTATGGCGGCATCAGTCGGCAAGCAGACAGCTTGTGACGCTACGCATTCAACAAGCCAATACTGCCGAAAAGGATTGTAAATACAAGCTGTTTTGAAAGATTACCCAACAACAGATTTTCCTTTACTCCACTGCCTACCCCACACTTGGCTTCGGGGGTAAGAGTGAACACCTTGATTGCACGGCGTATCTCAGCTTCTGCTGTTCCCAGCCTTCCGGCGGCTTCACGCACACCGTCTTTATCGGCACGGCCACCTTAAGTGACAAAAGTGTATTTTGATACGTAATCAGGTATTGTTTTGAAAAGCTTCCCCGCACTCAGCACGGCTCACAAGTAAGAACCTCGAACAGTATATGACCGTATTCTTTACTGGGGGCAGTCTCAATGAAAATCGGCGATTTTACTATGGAATCCATTTCGTTCCCGACATAAATCCGATCGGCATCCATGTTCACTCTTGCAATTCTATATCTCAGTTTCGCTTCGGGGAAGGGGAGAGTAAATTCGAGTTTGCCTGTGTCAAGTTTAATCAAGATACCTTTAATACACGTATCAAAATCCAAAAAAAATTTTTTGAGATAAGCATAAGGATTCTTGGGATGGGCATCAGCAAATGCCTGATAAAAAGTTTCCCCTTCAGCAGGAACGAACCGATTATGCGTCAGAGCTTCCATTTTATTTCTGAGGGTCTCGTAAACGAGGCCAAAAGTGGGTGCCGGCCGCTGCGCAGCCGTAAAACGGTCGATGAGATCAAGAAACATCTCCCATACTTTGAAAAGTTTTTCCTGAGGCATGTCGATGATTTTCGTGATAGAATTGTTTTGCTGTGCAAAAGTGCCTTCGACAAGAATAAGGTTGCTTACATTTATATGAATATTGTTTAGGTAGGCATAGCGCGCCAAATCCTCCAAAGTATCCACGATGACATTGCTTTCAGTAACGTTGAGGATAATTTTCGGGTAACAGGTTTCGGTTCCGACATATCTTCCGCGGAATTTTTCAATATTTTCGAGGACCGTTTCTACGCGCGCCCCCCGCCTGAGCCGTGCGTAAAGCTCCGAGTCGAGTGTATCGCAACTAATTGATATCTGAAAAAATCTATTCAGAACATCATAATCATCTTCGGTAAATTTTCGGGCGAAATTGGAAACGAGCGATACTTTAAGTGCAGGATATGTATTGAAGAGCTTTTTGCATAGCTCTTTCCACCGAGGGTACGATGTAAATTCGCCGATTCCGCAAAAATGAAGGCGAGTTAACCCTTCGTTGATCAAAGCATCGATAATCCTTAAAAATTTTTCATAATTAATTGAGCAGTAACTCCGATGCAAATTAGGTCTTTCAACATCATTGGAATGAATAAAACAATAGATACATGACAAATTACACTTGTCCGTCACTCCTGCGTTGCATGTTAAAACTTTGTATCGGCCTGCCAAATCCTCAAGGGTCAATCTTTCCATACGCTCATTTTCAAAGATATGTCTAACTTGTGCCTCAATTGACGCGGCCGGAACAAGTTCATCAGGGACGTTGCGGCAAGTTTTGCAAGCATCGGGAAGATTTCCTGTCAAAAGATTCATGCGGAGTTCGCGATAGGCTGTGCTGTTTAAAACGTCATGGAGAGCCGCCGGTTTGTTTATAAAATTATCGACGTTGCCGTAGTCCCCCGTAATGGGGCCGTCGCAAGGCTTGAGCTTGCCTGTGGCGAATATCTCCACCATAACCCATGGCGATATGCAGTTTTTAGTCATTACGGGATCATGCATGTGATCAGCTCCGATCAATCGGTTCCAGTCCACTTCCTTTGAACACTATGTGCACTGCCGTCGCATGTCAAGCGTGCGCTCAAAAATGGGTGCTCGACCTTACTGCGGACAGATGATTTACGCTGCTCGATTTGTTTCTCCCAATCAATACAGCCTTCGAGCATGCGCCGGACGCTTTTGCAGCGACGGTTGACGCGATACTCTTTTCTCTACAAATGCGGCGAATTTACTACTTCTTCACGTTTTTCTATGCCGATATACCCGGAATCACCGTAAACAACCTCATCCTCCTCACGGATGAGCTGATGGGCCGGCGTGATGTCATGTACGTTAGCTGCGGTCGTTTCAAGGCTGTGCACATATCCGCTGCCGGCATCCACGCCGATGTGGCATTTCATACCGAACTAGTACTGGTTGCCTTTCTTGGTCTGATGCATCTTTCAGCAATCCCTTTGAAGTCCCTTTCAGCGATTTAATCAGCGTTTTCATAAGTAAACACTCTCCGGAAGAAAAGCAAAGAGAAATGCTCTCGAAAACCTATTGATTTTTAAGGTAAAATAGAAAGAGAGGGGAAACAGGGAAGCGGCATCAGTCGGCAAGCAGATAGCTTGTGACGCTTTTGACATGCCCGACGCGCTTCACCTCCCGCACCAAGCTGTCGATATCGGCCTGCGCGGGGGCAAGGCCCGCCAACACCACAT
>JAITEY010000149.1 GCA_031281815.1 Desulfovibrio sp.
CCTTGACCCGTTCCGTCAGGGCCGGGTGCGTGGACAGGTACGGCGGCACCTCGCTGCCCAGCAGCCACTGCCTGCGGCTCAGGATGCGGAAGGCCCCGACCATGCCGCCGGGATCATAGCCCGCGCCCGCAAGATAGTTCATGCCCACCTGGTCGGCCTCGCGTTCGTCCGCGCGGCTGTAGTTGAGCATGGCAGCCTGCCCGGCCGCCATGGACCCCGCGACGGCCGCGGACGCGGCCGACCCGCCCATAAGCGCCCCGGCCAGCATCCCGAGTACGGAAAGCACCGAAACAATCTGGCTGTTCTCTATGCGCGAGGCGATGTGCCGCTGCGTGACATGCGCCATTTCATGGGCCAGCACCCCCGCGACCTCGGCCTCGTGTTCCATGGCCAGAAGCAACCCCGTATGCACGAAAATATACCCGCCCGGACAGGCAAAGGCGTTGACGGCGTTGTGCCGGATCACGCTCACCGTGAAAGGAAAAGGCTGTTTGGGCATGGCCCGCGACAGACGGTCGACCAGACTCCGCACATACCCGACGATTTCCGCATCCTGTACCAAGGGCATGCGGGACCGGATGAGGATGTTGAATTTTTCTCCCAGTTCTTTTTCGTCTTTCAGGGTGAACTCGCCCCAGGCGGACGCGCCGGTGGGGAAAACCGTCATATTGAGAAGCAGGAACGGCAACAGGAGGACGCAACAGATACGCCGTTTCACCTCCCGCCGCGCGCGGGGCAGGCCCGGCGTTTCCCCCCGCCGCCGGCGAAATACAGGGATGTTCACGGCCTCACACGCCTCGTGGCCTTGTGGCGTTGCCGGTGGAGGTGGGGCGGCGAAATACAGGGATGTTCACGGCCTCACGCGCCTGCCCCGGGCAATTTTTCGTCCCTCCGCGGACACCACGATACGGAGGCAACGGCGAAACAGGGTTGTGTTCACAGCATGTCCCATTCCGAGCCTTGCGCCGAGTCGCGCACTTCCACGCCCAGGTCGGCGAGCGCGGCACGCAGCCTGTCGGCGGCCGCAAAATCCTTGCGTCCCCTGGCTTCCGTCCGCTCCCGCAGCATGGTTTCCACCTGCGCGACGTCTATGCGCCTGCGCGCGGCGCGCAAACGTTTCAGGTCTTCCAGAAACTGCCCGGGAGGCAGAAGGAAGATGCCGAAGACCGCCTGCCAGGCCGGGAGCAGGGCGGCGGCGCGGGCGGGCAGATGCCGTGTCCCGGTGCCGGCGCGCAGGACCTTGTCGTCCATGACGCGCTGCACAAGATGCAGCAGGTTGTTGACATGCCCGAGAGCCGCAGCGGTGTTCAGGTCGTCGTCAAGGGCCGCTTCCCAGGCGACGGCAAGCCGTTCGAATTCCTTTGCCGCCTCCCCGGATGCGTCGCATGCGTCGGATTTGTCTGATTCGCCCGTCCCCCGGTCGCGTCCTTTTCCGGACGAGCCGGCGGGAGAGCCGGACAGGGTCCGCTCCAGCGAATCAAGCGTTTCGTATATGCGCCGCAGGTTTTTTTCCGCTTCCGCCAGGGCCTCCGCCGAAAAGTCCATGGGGCTCCGGTAGTGGCGGGTGAGCAGGAAATAACGCAGGACCTCAGGCGGGCAATCGTCGAGAATATCCCGGACCGTCTTGAAATTGTTCAAGGATTTCGACATCTTTTCCGAATTCACGCGCACTAGGCCGTTATGCACCCAAAACCGGGCGAATTCACGGCCCCAGGCCGCCTCGCTCTGGGCGATTTCGTTCTCGTGGTGGGGGAAGATGAGATCCTGGCCTCCGCCGTGTATATCCAGGGGCAAAGGGAGTTCCCGCGCGCTCATGGCCGAGCATTCAATGTGCCAGCCGGGACGTCCCGGACCCCATGGGCTGTCCCAGGCGGGTTCGCCGGGTTTGGCGCTTTTCCAGAGGGTAAAATCCAGTGGATCTTCCTTTTCCTCACCCGGCGCGACTCTGGCCCCGACGCGCAGTTCGTCCGGATCGCGGCCGGAGAGCTTGCCGTAGCCCGCGAAGGAACGCACACGAAAATACACGTCGCCGCCGGGCACGGCATAGGCGTGGCCTTTGTCCACCAGAATCCGGCAAAGTTGCGTCATGGCGTCGATATAGCGGGTGGCCCTGGGTTCCGCGTCGGGCCGGCGCACGTTCAGGCGGTCCATATCCTCGTGAAAGGCCAGGATAAAGCGTTCGGCCACCGCGTCGCTCGTCGTGCCTTCTCCGGCGGCCCTGTTGATGATTTTGTCGTCGACATCAGTAAAATTGCGCACAAACGTCACGTCCAGCCCCGTCTGCTCCAGTCTGCGGACCAGGACATCAAAGACCACAGCTGAGCGCGCATGCCCTATATGACAGTAATCATAGGCGGTTATACCGCAGGCGTAGACGGATGCCCTGCCCGGCCGCACCGGGATAAAGTCTTCCTTTTTTCGGGACAGCGCGTTGTAAAGCTGCATATCGTTCAATCCTCTACGGTTCGATGAGCGCGGTACGGCGTGCGTGCCTGCCGCCCTCAAACGCGGTGCGCAGGAAAATGTCCGCCAGTTCCGCGGCCAGGGGCGGGGCGGTGACGCGCGCGCCCAGACAGAGCACGTTGGCGTTGTTGTGGGCGCGGCAGGCGCGCGCCGTATATTCATTGGTACAGAGCGCGGCGCGGATGCCCCTGTGCCGGTTGGCGGCCATGCACATGCCTATGCCCGTGCCGCAGATAAGAATGCCCCGGCCGTCGTCGGCCGCCACTCGGGAGCAGAGCGCATGCGCAAAGACCGGGTAATCGCAGCTTTCCGCCGATTGCGGGCCCAGATCCTCCATCAGGAAACCCCGCGCCGTCAGATCGGCGAGCAGCGTCTGTTTCAGGACAAAACCGGCATGGTCGGAGGCTATGAAAACGGCGTCGCCGGGCATATCTGCGTTCTCCGCGCGTTTCAACGCGCCGCCGTCTGTTGCGGGGTCTTCAGCGTCGTTCCGGGGGGGAGCGCCAGAGACAGTTGTTCCCCGCTGTAAGGAGGGGAAACGCGCTCCGCATCCCGGACCTCGACCAGTACCGAGCGGCCCCCCGCGTGCGCGATGCGCAGGCGTTCCGGACGCAGGGGGTCATCGGCGGCCGCTTCGTCGATTTCGATTGTCCAGCCGTTGTCTCCGCGCCAGCGCAACGGAGCGCCTTCCGGAGACAGTTCCAGTTCTCCCGGCAGCGCGGCATCGTTCAACGTGTAACGGCGGCCGCCGGGGACGGGGCGGCTGTCGGGAACCGCGCCGCCGCCCGGCGGCAGAAAAAGCGTCCCGCCGCGGCCGGTGAGCAACAGCGCGAGTTCGGCCGTGGAAAAGGGAAGAGGCAGGCCCAGGGCCGCCTCCGGGTTTTGTCCGGGGGATCCGGGGAGGGGTTGCGGGGAACCCGCTTCTCCGCCCGCCGGCGCGCGTTGCTTCCCCTGATACAGATAAGCGGCGTTTTCGCGCGGAACATACACGAGAGTGGACTGCGCGCCTTCGCGGATTTTTGCGGCGGTTATGCCCATGCCCGCCTGCAGGTCGAGGCGCAGGGGCAGGGGGTCACCGCTTTTGCCGTTGCCCCAGAGCAAGGCCGCGGCGCGCTGCGTACCGCCCCCGGCATCCGTGTACCGCAGACCGGCCCGCAGGCGGAACGGGCCGCCTAGGGATTCGGCCTTTTCCGCGCGTTCACGAAAGCGTTGCCAGAGTGCCGCGCCCCTGTCGTCGGAGGCGCTTTGCTCTTCCGCAGGGACGGCGGGAGACGGCGTCTGTACGCCGGCGCAGGCATGAAGCAGCATGAACAGGACAAGAAGGACGCAGCACGACCTTGCCCGGAGCGGCCCGGCGCAGTCCGGCCGGGGCGGAACCCCCTGCCGGGGTTCGACGGCGTTTCCGGGCTTTGCGCGGAGCGGACTGCGCGGGTCCGCAGGGGACGCGGGCTCCTGCCTGCGCTTGCGGGCACATTCGTTTTTCAGCATGAGCATCTTGTGGGTCAAAGGATGGAGAGAAGCAGCGATTCCACCAGGCCGGCCATGTCCTTGTGTCGACCGCTGACGGTGATAAGAAAAAAATTCCTGTCCGAAACGACAACGGAGGCTTCGGAGGCCACGCCTTCGGGCGACGTGAAGGTGAACGAATAATAGTTGGGGTCGTTGTCCACCATGACCGGTCGGCTGCCGTGCAGTTCGGCGGCGTAGGCCTCGGCCAGGCCCTCGGCGCTCATGCCGTCCATGTGCGTAAGGCGTTCGACGGCGACCTGCAGAGAAGCCGAACCGTCGGGCGCGATGAACGCCGTGGTGACGCCTTCGCGCTGCACCGTCCATCCGGGCGGCAGTTCCACGGAAAAATCGGTAAAATCCTCGGGTTCCGCCATTGCAGAGGCGACCGTAAAAAACGTCAGACAAAGCGCGGCCGTGAACATCTTCATCGGAAATTCCTCTATGGATTGCGCCGTCCTCCCAAAGTCCCATGCTCCCAAAGTCGCATGCTCCCGCTGCAACACGCCGGTCAGGTAGATAGCAGAAAAAGCGCAGGCGGACAACATACATTGACGGGGCGCTGCCCGAACCTCGCCGGAGAACTGTTCGTCCTTGCGTCTGCTCAGGCCGACCCGTCCGGGCAGCGCCCCGGCCGCCGGAGGTGTAAAAACAGGTGTTACCCGGTACTATGCGGCGTTTCTCTATTTGTTCCGTTCCGCGGGCGACAAGCGGGGCGCGCTCTTGAAACGGCCCGGATGCCGGCTCTGCGCGTCGCCTTGGTCCGGAAGCCGCGGTTCATGCGTTTCCGGCAGCGTCACGTCGCCCGGCCGGGGGCGCGCAGCGGGCGCGGGAGGCGCGGCGAATTCCGGCTGCGGGCCGTACTTGAACATGTACTCCCGCGCTTTGAAATCGTTGTCTCTGTGCCAAAAGTCGCCGGGCTCCGGGTTGTTGCCGACGTATCCCCTCTCGAAATCGCGGCGGGTGCCGTAAGCGCCCGGCGGCGCCGACGGTGCGGGCGGAGCCGGAGGCAGTGTGGTCACCCCGCGTATCGGGCCGGCCGCCGTATATACAGCGGCTGCGTCCGCGTCGGACGCTCCGGCGCACAGGACGGCAAACGCCGCAAGCAGCGTAAAGGTCAGGCGGTAATATGCGCTCATCTTGGAGCGTTCCTCCCGATACTTCGGGTCCATCGCCATGCGTCTGCTGTTGGCCACTACCTTCTCCAACCATTCCTGCTGACTCAGGTATATTTCCTCTTCGGAGTACCGGTGGTAGACCGGCAGCCTTCAAAAGTACGCGGATCACTGCAATATTGTTTCAGAAAATACTGCGGATCTGCCATTACCGCTTGGATGAGTTGTTCCTGTACTGCCATGCGATCAGGCTCTTTGAAATTTCGGCGTACTATGTGCACTTGTTCCGCTCCGTAGTTTTATCGGATAACAGCCTGCACGTTAAATGAGATGATACCTTCATCGGCTTTCTGCGCCGTGCCGGCCCTGTGGCAAGTTGAGGGCAGCCGTGCAGGTTCAACCTATGCCGGCCGGCGGACTACAGCAAGCAGTGAGTGCGGCGTCTGGGTTAACCCCCGAGGCGGAAGGCGTGGGAATGTAGGGCGGCTTCGCCGCCCATCATTCCCTCGCCTTCCGCCG
>JAITEY010000082.1 GCA_031281815.1 Desulfovibrio sp.
ATCTCACAGCATGGCCCGCACAAGTGCGCCAAGGCCAGCGCCGCAGCAAGCTGCGTTTTGCCGTTCTTCCGGGGGAGCGTCAGCAGCGCCGTTCTCACCAGCCGCCGCCCATCCACCAGCGGGCCGTACACCGCCCAGAGAAAATCTTTCTGCCAGTCCCGCAGACGCATGGGTTGTCCGGCGAGAACGCCCGCCGTGATCGGGAGTTCCTCAACAAAGGCAATCACGCGCTCCGGCATCGGCAGCTTTGTATCTCGCCAATCAGGGACGCCCTTGCGCTTTCTTGGCGGTTTTACGGCCTCCACGCCTATCTTGATCGGCTTGGCGCCTGGACCACGTTTACCCATGAGCCTTGTCCTCGAAATTAACTATGTTTGTGGGCCCAACCCGGTTTATAAAGTCAATATCCTCATCGCTCATTTCATGTGCTACTTATTTTCGGTCATATCATCTGCTCGCGACAGCTCCCGGCGGCGCGCAGGGGCGGCCGGGAGCTTGATTTTACTTGCAAGCGGGCGGGTATGCGGGTACTGAAAATATGTCCGTGCGTTGCGTACCGTCCGATGTTTGACCGTAAAAACAACAACCCTGCGGCGCAAGCCGGGGCGGGCATGAGCAGACCGGAACGAGTTTATTGTTGTACACTCCAGCCGTGCGAGGTGCGTATGCAAAGTGCCGTTGTTGTTTCCTACGAACTGGATGATACCGCCGAAGCCGCCCGTGAACTTGTTGCCGCCGTCAAAGAGCGGCTTACGTTCAAAAAACACGCTGCGGGCATGCTTTTGTGCGACGCCGATACGGACGGCGCAATGCTCACGCGGGCGCTGCACGACGAGCTCGGCATTGAGGTTGCAGGCATGACGACCCTTGCCGCCGTCAACGAGGAGGGGCGTCAGACGGCGGCGGTCGTACTGACCGTGTTCACCGCCGACGACTGCCGGTTCCGCGTTGCCCTTGCGGATTCCCTGCGTCACGGAGACCATGAGCGGAAAATCGCCGAGGCCGGCATGCGCTGCCTGCCGCAGGACACGTCCGCGGACGCCGCCCAAGGGCTGTTGCTGGCGTTTTGCCCCGGCGGCATGCCCTTTTCCGGCGACGTTTACCCGGACGCGCTTGCGCGGGTGCTGCCGAATACCCCCGTCATCGGCGGAGCGGCTTCGGACGATTACGACTATGAGCGGGCGCGGGTCTTTCTTTCAGGTGAGGAATACAAAGACGCGGCGGCGTTCATCGGCATATGGGGGAACGTCAAGCCGGTATTTTCCCTGCGCCACGTCACGTCGCGCTTTGCCGAACGGATTCGCCGCGTCACGCGGGCCGACGGCAATATTGTCTATACCGTCGGCGACGAAACCTTTGTCCGCTACCTTGAAGGTTTCGGCCTGAAGACGGATGTAGCTGATCCCCTGCTGGCCTTTACGTCCTACCCGATGATGCTCACGCGGGAAAAAAGCGAGGAAGTGCCGCTCATGCGCCACATCTCCGGCCTGCACCACGCCGACGGCTCGGGGTCATTCTTCGGCGACGTGCCGGAGGGGGCGCTTGCCAATATGTGTCTTATCACGAAAAACGACATCCTGTCCGCCTGCCGGGATTCCATGAACGCTCTGCTGGAAGAGGCGAAACTCCGCCCGGATTACGACTATTCCACCATAGTGTGCATATCCTGTTGCGGACGCTCGATTATCCTGGGCGCGGACGCCGGCGCGGAAGGGCGGGTGCCGGCGGAAATGCTGCCCGAGGGGCTGTCGCTCACAGGCGCATATTGTCTGGGCGAGATTTGTCCCACGCTCTGGAAGGACGGAAAGGTCTCCAACAGGTTTCACAATTGTTCCATCGCCTTCTGCATGCTGTGAGTAATGCGGAAAGGCCCGCATCCGCCGGTATCGCCCCGTTGAGGTAACTTCATGCCGCCTGAAAGCGAAACAGACTGGAAAAAGCAGTATGCCCGTATGGAGAGGGCTTATAAAAAGCTTGAACGCGATTATCAGGCACTTGCCCTCATGCACGAACAGACTGAGCGCCTCCGGGATGCGAACGAAGCCGCCAAGGAACTGTCGAATTTTTACAACCGCCTGTTGCTGAAAAACACGCCCGCTATTGCCTTTATGCTGGATCGCGAGATGCAGTTTGTCCTCGGCAGCGACAAGACTGTGGAATTTCTCGGCAAACTCGACATGCGCGAAATAGTGGGACTTCCCTTTACAGCCCTGTTTGCCGCGCGTATGCCCGATGGTTGGCTTGCCGAGATGGGCAGCCGGTGTACAGGGGTTATGCAGAGCATGCAGCCGACGAACGTTGAAGAACAGGTGCGCCTGCGGAGCGGCGCGGAAGTTGTGTTCCAGATTATGGTCACGCCCGCTGAAGAAAACAGCGGCGCTTGCCGGGGCGTTGTCGTGGTGATGAACGACATCACCGAATTGTCAAGCGCCAAGGAAAACGCGGAACGCGCAAGTCGGGCGAAAGGCGATTTTCTTGCGAACATGAGCCATGAAATCCGAACGCCCATGAACGCCGTCATCGGTATGACGACCCTGGCCAAGTCATCTGCCGATATCGACAGAAAAAATTACTGTCTGGATAAGATAGAAAACGCCTCTTTGCATCTGCTCGGCATCATCAACGATATTTTGGACATGTCGAAGATAGAGGCGAACAAGTTCGAACTTTCCTCCACAAATTTCAATTTCAAAACCATGTTGCAGAACGTGGTGAATGTCGTCAACTTCCGCATGGCCGAAAAAGAGTTGCGGTTCACGGCAAGCATCGACGAGCGCATCCCCGCCGTGCTGAAAGGAGACCGGCAGCGTCTGGCGCAGGTTCTCGCGAATTTGTTGGGCAACGCCGTCAAATTCACGCCGGAGGGCGGAAGCATCAGCCTTGATGCGCGGTTGGCGGAGACAGACGACACCGGCTGCATGCT
>JAITEY010000160.1 GCA_031281815.1 Desulfovibrio sp.
TGCCTTTTATGGCTACAATGAACAATTTTGAGACAACTTCATGGAAATAGGGGCTTGCCTGAACTTTCGGGAAAAGAGGAGTAGTGAAAAATGGGGACAGAATGGGGACAACAACGAGACAATCCCAAAAAAAGGGTTTACGACTTACTCGTAAACCCTTGAATTTTCTGGTTGCGGGGCCAGGATTTGAACCTGGGGCCTCCGGGTTATGAGCCCGACGAGCTACCAAACTGCTCTACCCCGCGTCATGCGCGCCAAAATTCAGCGCTGAACGATTCACTACATCGTATTGTCGGACAGGTCAAGCCCTCGCCGAGTGCGAAACAGTGTCAACGGATAAATATTGTAACATATTAAAATTTCACGCCAAAATTTCACGAAAAATCGCTTGGAGGTCAAGCACCGCAATACGTTGCCGATTTTCGAACCTCAATCGCGTAGACATGCCTTGCTTGTGAAAAATGAATAACGAGAAAACGCTGTTGCCGTTACGCCGGCTCTATTTTCGATGCCGATTGACAGCGTGCCGGCAGCGCCGTATCCGCGTCGATCATGGTTTCGGCTTCCCGCGCATCCTGACGGATGCGCGCCGCAAGTTCGTCCACGCTCGCGAATTTGCGCTCGTCGCGTATGCGTTGCAGGAAATGTACCTTGAGGGGCACGCCGTACAGGTCGCCGTTGAAATGCAGGATATGCGCTTCCACGCGGGCAAAGCCGTCGCCGAACGTGGGGTTGACGCCGACATTGGCCACGCCGCGCAGCATACGTCGGCAAAGCGTATCCGGGCTTTGCCAGGAACTGTCCGGAAGCGGCAGGCGACCGCCTTCGCCGGCGCGCGCGGGGCATGCCTCCCCGGCCTGTTTTTCGGAACGGGCGTCGATTTCGACGGTTACGGCATAGACGCCGTGCTTGGGCAGCAGTATACCCGCGTCCGGGCGCAGGTTGGCGGTAGGAAAACCCAGAAGGCTCCCGCCCCGCGCCTTGCCGTGTTCCACAACGCCTTCAGCGCTGTAGGGGCGCCCGAGCAGCCGCGCGGCCCCGACGACATCGCCTTCACGCAGCAGGGCGCGGATGCGCGTGGAACTGACGGGTTCCCCTCCCTTGAGCAAGGCGGGAGCCTCTTCCACGCAAAAGCCGTGCAGACGGCCCAGTTCGTTGAGCAACGCGGCGTTTCCCCGCCGATCCCTGCCGAAGGCATAGTCATACCCGACGACCAGGGCGCGGGTGTGCAGGGCATCCAGCAGCACGGCGCGGACGAACGCTTCGGGCGGCATGGCGGCGATTTCCCTGGTAAAGGGCAGGACCAGAGCCGCATCCATGCCCAGTTGTTCGAAGCAGTCCAGCTTGCCTTGCAGGGAAATCAGTTGGGGCGGCGCGTTTTCCCCTCTGAGCAGGCGCAGAGGATGAGGGTCGAAGGTGACGGCGGCAGCGGGCAGACCCAGTTCACGGGCTGAAGCGAGAGTTTTGCGCAGCAGCGCGCGGTGTCCGAGGTGCACCCCGTCGAAATTGCCTAGGGTAACGGCGCAGCCGGAGGTCTCAATACGCGGATTCCCGGCAAGGGAGCGAATATCGCGGGCGACAAGCACAGAGTGTCCTTAACGTCTGCCGGCAACCGGCCCTTCAAGCCAGTCGAGGAAACGGGTCATATCGTCGTGCCGGGGCAAAGCGCTCTCCCTGAACAGTTCCCCGCGCCCGTAAAACTGCGTGCCCGCCTGCCGGGCGGCCTCCAGGTCCGTGTACGCGTCCCCGACCATGACGCACCGGGCGGGGTCGACGCCGCTCTGTTCCACTATGGACTTCAAGAGAGCGTCCTTGGCCGGGGGCCAACCGCGAATGCCGTCAAAATACCGCGCAAGGCCGCGTTTTTCCAGAATATAACATAATTCTTCCTGCGGCGCCCCGGACGCGACATACAGGGGCAGGCGTCCGTGCAGGCGGTCCAGCACCTCCTGCATGCCGGGGACCAAGGGGCAGACCGTGACTTCTTCCAAGGCCGCATGCACGAATTTTTCATTCAGAACCGCTTTTTCCTCGACGCTGATCTCTCTGCCCAGAATTTCACGATACAGCCACGCGAATTTTTCATAGCGGCTGACGCCGCCGTGCATGCTGTGGTACAGGGCCAGACGGTCCGCGGCTTCTTCGCCGAATTCCGCGCCGATACGTCGAAAGGCGCGGGTCTTCACGTCCATGCTTTCCAGAATCACCCCGTCGCAATCGAACACAACAAGCGCTATATCCACAAATTTCCCGCCTTCAGTTGTGCCCGTGCAGGACGACCGGGAGATTATGTACACGTTCAATCATCATCAGTGTTTCCCATGCAGGACGGCCGGGAGGTTGCGCACGCTTTCAATCTTCATCCGTGTTTCCCATGCAGGACGGCCAGGAGGTTGCGCACGCTTTCCGCTTCCATGGCCGCGCGGGTTTCCGCGGCATAGGCCCCTATGTGCGGGGTCAGTATCACGCCGGGCAGGGAAGCCAGAGGACCGGAGGGCGGGTACGGTTCCCGCATGAAGACATCCAGAGCCGCGCCGGCCAATTTGCCGCTTTGCAGAGCGCCGGCTAGGGCGCTTTCGTCCACCAGCCCGCCGCGCGCGGCGTTGATGAGCAACGCCCCGCCCTGCATGCGCGCCAGTCTGCCCGCGTCCAGCAAAGGCAGGCCGTCCGCGCGGGGCGGGCAATGCAGGGTCACGATGTCCGCCCAGGCGAGAAGGGCGTCCGCCTCCATACGCCTGCAAGCGCCGCCGTCGACAACGCCTGGATCATGGAAAGCGACTTCGCAGCCCATAAGCGTAAAGAGGGCGGCAACCTTGCGCCCGATGCGGCCGAAGCCGAAAATGCCCACCCGCTTGCCGGCCAAAAGGCGCCCCATGTATTTTTTCCATGTGCCGGCGCGCACTTCGCGGTCCATGCGCGTGATGCGGCGGGACAGGTCCAGGGCCAGAGCCAGGGTCAGTTCCGCCACCGCCCCGACCGGCGCGAGCGGCGTGTTGCGCACCTGTATGCCGCGCGCCTGCGCGGCAGGCATATCCACGCTGTCCAGACCGGAACCGCAGCGGGAGATAACCTTCAGGCCGGGCGCCGCGTCCATGACCGCGGCGGTCAGGGGTTCCGTGCCCGCCACGACGCCCGCGCAACCGCGCAGGATGTCAGCGGCCTCGGACTCGGTAAGCGTGCGGCGGTGCGGGTTGGCGACGATTTCCACGCCGCCCGCGCGGAGCAGGCGCAGGGGCTCCTCGTCGTATTCCGCAAAGGTGGAGGTGGTGACGGCTACGCGCATTCTTTTTTCCTGATGCCTTTCGGACGATTTCACTCTGCCGGGCGATGTCCGTATTCACCTGCCGGGCGGTGTCCGCGTTCAGCAGGTATGTTCTCCGGGGCCGCGCTTGCGCAAGACCCGCGCAGGCACCCCGCCGACAACGGCGTCAGCGGGCACGTCGCGGCTTACGACGGCGCCGGCGGCGACAACCGCACCGGAGCAGATGCGCGTTCCGGGCAGGATCACAGCGTGCGCGCCGATCCAGACATTGTCCTCAATGACTACCGCGGAGGGCACATGCCCCTGTTCTACTATGGGAATATCCGTGCGGTCAAAGGCATGATTGGCTCCCTGTATCAGGCACATGGGGCCTACGGCCGTGTTGCTGCCGATGCGGATCTCGGCGTCGTTGGCGTTGACCGATGTGAAATCTCCCAAAAAGACATTGTCTCCCAAGGTAATTTTTCCGCGCGTCGCGTAGAGGGAGCAGCAGCGGTTCAGGCCGACGCCCCGGCCCAAGCGGATATTCCTGAACCCCTGGATGACGACCCCGGTTCCGGAGCGGAACGGCCCGGCCGAGGCGAACAGGGGACGATAAAGCAGACGCCGGAGCACGGTGCCGGGTCCGCCGGGCACCCAGCCCGCGAGCAGCCGCCAGAATTCTTCCCCCTGCAGGATGAAACGTTCACGCAGGGTCACGGCGCGGACGCCCCTGTCGCGGGAGACACACCCCCTCCGGTTGTGTCGAAATATCTATCCGGGCTTTGCCCGGAGCGGTTTGAAAAGGTCCGCGGAAGGCCCAGCCGCCCTGCAACGTCGGAAGCAGGCGTGAGGAATCCGTTGACCAGGGCCACGGCCTTGATGCCTTTTTTTTCTCCGGTAAATCCCAATTTTTCCTCGGTCGTCGCCTTAAGGTTCACACGGGAGCGGTCGAGGCGCAGCAGTTTTGCGATGTTGTCGGTCACGGCGTCGCGGTGCGGGGCGATGCGCGGCACTTGGGCGATGACGGTCAAATCGGCGTGTTCGGGGCGGAAGCCTGCGGCGAGGCAACGCTCCAGCGTTTCGGTGAGCAGTATGCCGCTTGCGATGTTCTCCAGTTCAGGGTCGGAGTCGGGGAAAAGCAGGCCGATATCGCCCCCGCAGATGCAGCCGAGCAGGGCGTCCGTGAGGGCGTGAAGCAGCACGTCGCCGTCCGAATGGGCATGCACGGTAATGTCGCCGGGGATGAGCACGCCGCCCAAGACAAGCGGACGGTTGCCGCCGTATCGATGCACATCATAGCCGAAACCGCTGCGCGGGACAGGCGTCTGCACATCAAGACGGTCCGGGCCGCAGCCGTCGTATGCCGGCATCGGCCGCAACAGGCGCAGGTCTTCAGGGGTAGTGATTTTGACATTGCCCGCGTCACCGGGAACCACCGTGACCGGGATGCCGCAGTACTCCATAAGCCCGGCATCGTCGGTGACCTGAACCCCTGCGCCGCGGACGCGCTCATGCGCTTTTCTCAGATCTTCGGCAGCAAAACCCTGAGGAGTCTGGACAGCGCGCAGGCAGGCCCGGTCGAGGCTTTTCCTCACCGTACCCGCCGCATCCACTTCTTTCAGGGTATCCGTTACCGCGATGCCGGGGATGACGGCCCTGCTTCCCTGCTCAAGGGCTTCCAGCACACGGGTGATCAGCGCCGGCGTTACGAACGGGCGGGCGGCATCGTGGACGAGCACGGCGTCGCAATCCGCCGGCAGGGCCGCAACGCCCGAAGCGGAAGACTCCCGCCTGCTCTCCCCTCCCGCGCGAAGCAGGCAGGGCAGGCCCAAAGAAGGCGCGTCCCTGATCAGCGCGTTGACGGCGTCGAAGTCGCAGTCCGGGGGCAGCACCAGCACCAGACCGTGCAAAGCGGGAATACGTGCGAAGGTCAGCAGGGAATGCAAAAACAGGGGCATGCCCCTGTGTGTAAAAAACTGCTTGGGAAGGCTCCGTCCCGAGCGCAGGCCGCGACCGGCGGCCAGGACAACGGCCCATGTATTCATCCGAAATTCCTTAACGGTACGAAGGCGTCGACGTCTTCAGCGAAAGCGGGCCTGTAAGCCGGGTTCTGTTTCCCGCGCCGTTCCGCATGCGGCGGGTAACGCGGGATGATCATCATTCCTCTGGGACCGCGGTCGCCCGCAGCCTCAAGCACCCTACCCGGAAGCATCGGCCGGGCCGGCCTCAAACGCTTCCCTATTCGGTCTTGCTCCCGACGGGGTTTACCCGGCCTGCCGCGTTACCGCGACAGCCGGTGGGCTCTTGCCCCACCCTTTCACCCTTACCCCGCGTGACGCGGGGCGGTCTGCTTTCTGTTGCACTTGCCGTGGATCGC
>JAITEY010000185.1 GCA_031281815.1 Desulfovibrio sp.
TAAAGTTACCTTGCCGGCTCATCCTGAACATGTTGCACGTCTTTGGAACGTTTCATACTGTGGGAATGTGCATCCGTGGTGAGGGGTTTCGGGGCAACGCCCCGCAGGCTCAATCCTGACGTGGGGCCAGATCATAAGCAAGGGAATACAGGTGGTGAAAAATATCCACATACTCGACCGTCACGTCCGGCGGAACCGTGATGCGCATCGGGGCGTAATTGAGGATGCCCTTGATGCCCGCGCCAACCAGATAATCGGCTACGCGCTGCGCGTGTTCCGGCGGGGTCGTAATCACACCGATACGCACATTTTTGTCCCGAATGCGGTCTTTCAGGTGCCGGGTACACACGACTTCAAGGCCGGCGAACGCTTCGCCTATTTTGAAGGGGTCACAGTCGAATGCGCCGATTATCCGGAATCCCCGCCGCACAAATTCCCTCTGTCCTATAATGGCCTTGCCCAGGTTGCCGACGCCGATCAAGACACAGTTCCATTCCCGGTCTATACCCAAGGACCGTGAAACGGCTCTGATGAGCTCTTCGACGTTATAGCCGACGCCGCGTATGCCGAATTCTCCGAAGAAGGTGAGATCCTTGCGCAACTGCGAGGCATTGACCCTACATGCCTCGGCCAGCGGACCGGATGAAACAACGGCAATGCCTTCCCTCTGCATCTGTTCCAGCACCTGCAGGTACATCGAAAGGCGTTCAATGGTAACTTTCGGTATGCGTCCGCGTTTTGTCGACATGGTATTCACCCGAAGGCCGCGCGGAAGCCGACGCGGCCTTCGGTTTTCAGAACCGCGCCGCCTGAGGCGCGGTTCTCACTTACAGGGCTTTCGACAAGGGGTTGACAAACAGCAGAATCATATTGACCACCAAGGCATAAATGGCCAGCGATTCTATGAACGCGAGGCCGAGTATCAAGGTGACCATCAGTTTGCCGCCGGCTTCCGGATTGCGTGCCGTGCCTTCACAAGCGGCTTTGAGCCCGAGCCCCTGGCCGATGCCGCAACCGGCAGCGGCCACGGCCATGCCTATGGCGGCGGCAAGATAGCTGAGACCCACTGCGCCGCTGTCCATATAGCGGACCGCGGCCTGGCTTTCCGCCGCGAAGGCTATCCCGCACAAAAGCGGAAGGACGGCAAGGCCGAGGCAAAAGGTGAAAACGTTGCGCATGTAACAACTCCTTGAGTTATATGATTGTGGTCGTTGCGACCGTTCCCGCGATACGGCGAAGCGGACGGGGAAAGCCCGTCCCCGTCAATGGGCGTGTTCCATGGCGCCCTGCAGATAAATCATGGTCAGCATGTAAAAAATGAACGCCTGAAGGCACTTGGCAAGCAGAAACAGAAAATAGGAGGGCAGTGTCGACGCCAAGGGAGCCATGGAGAAAAAAAGCAGAAGCACAATCTCTTCACCCCGGATATTGCCGAACAGACGCAAGGTCAGCGAAAGCGGCCGGGCGCAATGGCTGACCACCTCAATCGGCAGCATCAGCGGCGCCAGCACGGGCATGGGGCCCATGAAGTGCTTGATGTATTTCGGTCCCCAGGAACGCAGGCCGACATAATTGTAATAGATGAAAACAAACAGCGCCATGGCCGCGTTGGTGTTGACGTTGGCCGTCGGGGCATCGCAGAAGGGCAGAAGCCCGAGCAGATTCTGGGCCAGAATGAAAAGAAAAATACCGCAGAGCAGCGGGAAGATTTTTCTGCCTTTTTCTTCGCCTACCGTGGCGACCGTAAAGTCTTCAAGTCCGCCGATCAGAACTTCCATGAAATTCTGCAAGCCCGTGGGCACAAGTTTCATCCTGCCGCGCAACAGGAAGCCGACGGCAAAAAGCACGGCCATCGCCAACCATGTGTAAAAAACATGCTTGTATTCTTCGGGAACGCCGAACAAGGCAGAGAGTATGACAGGGTGTTCCATGGCTTCAGGCCTCCTTGAAAAATTTGCCCGACATTTTCGACAGACTCCACACGACTATGCCCGCGACCGTCGAGCCGAGCCCCAGGAGCAGGGGAACCGCCGGCAACCCGCAGGGAACCAGAAGCAGGTACAGCGCGATTCCGGTCAGGACGAGCCGGGCGCAGAAACCGAAAAAAAGCCTGAAATACAGCGCGACGGTAAAGCGCTCGGGCATGTGCGCCTGAACAAAGCGGGCGATATGCACGAGGTTGAGGACGGAGATTGCCGCGCCCGCGCCGAAAGCCAGAGGCGCCGGACTCCAGGCGAACAGAACGGCTCCGGCCGCGCAGGCCGCGCCTGCCGTGATGACCAGAGAACTCAGGATGCCGCGCAATGCAGGCGAAACAAAACCGGAAAGCGCCGGGCAGCGTTCAATGCCGCCGCGCAGTCCGGTATACATGCGCGGAAGAGAGATCATTTCCGCTCCGTCTCATCCTTTTGCCGATTCGCCGTCAACTTTTTTGCGTCTACATATACGTTTCTGAACCCGGACACAATACCCAGAAACATAAAAATTCCGCTGCACCAGGGAAAGCTGTCGAGCCAGACGTCCAGACCGTACCCGATGGCCGTGCCGGCGATTATGCCGCTGACCATGTGCAGGCCGACGACTCCCGCCCTGGACAGGTCGTCCAGGAAATGTCTGTCGACTCCTGAAAATATTCCGGAAAGGCGCATGCGCGTAAGTCCTTGCACACCGTCGCTGAAGAAACCGTCTTCTTTCCTTTTCGCCGACGTACCGGCATAAACGCTAGCAGAAGAGCAGGGGGGCGGTCAAGCGCGGTCAAAACGACAGGTTGAAAAAATGCGCAGTTAGGAATAAAAATACGCAACGCAGGCATGCTTGAATTAGGCTGTTGACAGCGCAGCAGACGCGGACTATTTTCAGGCACTTTTTTCAAGCTTGAAAGTTTTCGGCAGGCTGTGCATACACGCAACGCGCGTCTTGGGCGATACGGAGGCATTATGGCCAAGGCTGTTACAGACAACGAATTTGAAAAAGAAGTGCTCAATTCGCCGATACCGGTTCTCGTCGATTTCTGGGCGCCTTGGTGCGGGCCCTGTCGTGCCGTCGGCCCGGTCATCGAAGATCTCGGCAATGAATACGAGGGCAGGGTGGCCGTACTGAAAATGAACGTGGACGACAACCCGGCCACTGCCGGCAATTACAATATCCGCTCCATCCCGACCCTGATGCTTTTCAAGAACGGCCGGGTCGTCGAACAGGTTGTGGGCGCCGTATCCAAAAACAGCCTGAAGGACCTTATCGAACAGAAAGGTCTTGCCGGATGACGCGTTGCGACGCAGCGGTCGTCGGGGCCGGCCCGGCAGGCATAGCCGCCGCCCTTTACCTGGTCAGATTCGGCCTGAAAACCGTCCTGCTGGAAAAGTCGGCGCCGGGGGGGTTGTTGCTGACAACCTTTGAGGTGGAAAACTATCCCGGTTTTCCGAAAGGCATCAAAGGGTATAAACTTGCGGATTCACTGTCGGAGCAGCTTCTGCCCTACGCCGATTTGACCCATGTCCGCGCCGAGGTCACGGCGTTGCGCCTGGAGGACAACCGCAAGGTCCTCACGGTTGACGGAGAAAGGCTGGAAGCGGACTGCGTGATCCTCTGCTGCGGGGTCGGCTACCGTAAGCTGGGTCTTCCCGGTGAGGACAATCTGCTCGGCAAGGGCCTTTCGCACTGCGCCATGTGCGACGGCCATTTTTTCCGCGGCCGCAGGGTGGGGGTGGTCGGCGGCGGCAATTCGGCGCTGGAGGAATCGCTGCATTTAACGAAAACCGTTGCCGAGCTGCACCTCATACACCGCCGCGACACCTTCCGGGCCGCCCCGGTGTATGTGGACAAGATCAAGGCCGCAGACAACGTCGTCATGGAATACAACAGCGTCGTCACGGCGCTGCACGGCACCGACAAGCTGGAAGGCGTCACGCTGAAGCGCCTGCCTGCGGGCACTGAAGAATTTCTGCCCGTGGAAGGCCTGTTCATTTTTATCGGCTTTGAACCCGTCCTGCCCGCGCTCCCTGCGGAAATTGTCCGGGACGAGCAGGGGTTCATCGTCACGGACGGCGAAATGCGCTCCTCCGTCCCCGGCGTGTTCGCCGCGGGCGACATACGCTCAAAGTTGTGCCGGCAGGTGGTGACGGCGGTGGGCGACGGGGCGACAGCCGCTAATGCGGCCAACAGCTACCTGGAACAAGGCAATGCGCGCTAAACTACTGCACATGGCCGCCGTTTGTGCGGCAAGCGTCTTTTTTTCCGCTTGCGGCATCATCGACTGGTTTTATCTGCCCCCGAGCGAAGATACCGCCCAGGAACTTTTTGAAGCGGGCAATGATGCGGTGCGCGAAAAAAATTATATTGCGGCCAGCGGATATTTTTCCAAGTTAAAGGATAATTACCCGTTCAGCCCGTATGCCGTTGAAGCCGAACTTTCCCTGGCGGACTGCTATTTTCTGGATGAGGAATGGATGCAGGCCGTGGACGCCTACAAGGAGTTCGAGGCACTTCATCCGCGCCACAGGGCTATTCCCTACGTTCTGTACCACATCGGCATGGCCGATATGAACGGCTACCCCTCCATAGACAGGCCGGCGGACCAGATTGAAGAAGCCTATTCATATTTCCAGCGCCTGATCGAAAGTTATCCCGGCACGGAATATGCCGAAGCGGCCGTGGATAAAATGAAGGAATGCCGGAAGATATTGGCGGAACACGAGCTTTTTTACGCGGACTTTTATTTTCGCATGGGGCGTTACGCCTCCGCTCTGGCCAGATACAAGACCATAGTGGACAACTTTGCGGACGTGCCTGACATGTATGAACATGCCAAGGAAAAAGCCGCCGCCGCCTTCATTCTGAACAGCCGGAAGCAGTCCGAAGAAACGCGCCGCGAGCGCGAGGGATCGTGGCGCGACTGGTTCCGATGGCTGTAGTACCGTGTAACGTATAAATTTTCGCATCAGCCCAATGCGGGGGTCCGGGGGGAAATCATTTCCCCCGGCGGGGTCCGGGGCAGCGCCCCCGGCCGCCGGAGGC
>JAITEY010000237.1 GCA_031281815.1 Desulfovibrio sp.
AGAGGACAAGCGGGAACACCGGCGGCAACTTGTCCCCGCCTTTAACCTGACCGGATTTGATCAAGTCCTGATACAACAGCCCGATATACGTCAGAATGCGGACAGCCATCCAAGGATCAACACTGCTTTGGAACTCAATGAGCAGGTAGATGTAAAGCCATGTGTCCCTGCATTTGATGCGCCAAAGGATGTCCTCGTGACGTTCGCGCAGATCGTCGGCGACATAACTGCCGTTTTGTTTCTCCAAGGTGGAAAAATCCACTTCCCGCACCCATTCATCGGGAACAAAGTCACGAATCAAGCTTTGAACCATTTCAGGGTGGCTGAAAAGCAGCTTGTACGATGCGTCGTGGAGTACGGATGTTTTGCGGACGTTTACCATAAAATTCCCATACTCTGTTTGCGCGAATCCGGCAAGAGTATCAAAAGGTGTCGGGAGGCATGTAAAAAAGGACCGGACAGGCTCGGAACAATGAGCCGCTCTGATAAGCTTTGTCTGGGCGAAGATGCCCGGGAAGGGCTTGAAGGAGGTGGATATGCACATTCAAAGGTAAATCGCATTAATAGCATATTGCGATTATTTATTGCATATTTCTCTTGACATTATCGCGAATAGGAGTATACTATGACCAGCCAAGTCGGAAAAGGAGTCCTGATCCGCCATGCGCGCAGCGGCAGGGTGTAGACATTCTCGGTTTGGTCGGCGTTCAGGGCTGCGTCGTTTTCGTTTTTCGCGTAAGGAAACCGAGAAAAAGGCGGCGTTAATGATGGAACTCCAACACTCAAGCGCCTTCCGCATGCAGCGGCCGCCTTGCGGGAGATTGCTTGAGTTGCCGGACCTTGCGCAGGTCCGGTATCTCTCGAAAAACCTGCAGGTTTTTTCTATAACGGTAATCGGATGAATCAAATCGGCCGGGTAGCCGAGGCGGAAGCCGAAAATTCGTCATCTCATCCGGCTACAGTCAAAATCTATCAATTATTTCGCTTTGTTGCAGTTCATGGTTCGCCCGCATCCGCATCGGGCGGGCGCGAGCCTGTATTTTTCATGGCCGCGGCGGCGCGTTGCAGCGCTTCCGCGGCCGCGCGCGCGTTGCCGCCGTGTTGTTTGACAATCCTGCTTACGGCGTCGTAGCCGAGGAACGGCGTAAAGGAAGCCGCGAACGCGTGGGATTTTTCCAGCAATTCGAGGCAGCGTTCCCGGTCCGGTTCCAAAAGCAGCACGCATTTTTCCCGGAACAGGGCGACGGCGCGGACGGCCAGTGAGAGGTTGTCCAACAGCGTATCGGCAATCAGGGGCAGAAAGGCGTTCAATTCGAATTCCCCGTGCGCTGCCGCCGTGCATATCGCCTGATCGCCGGCCATGATGCGCATCGCAACCTGCGTGACCATTTCCGGGATGACCGGATTGACCTTGCCGGGCATGATGGTGCTGCCCGCCTGCAATGCGGCGAGGCGGATTTCGCCCAATCCGCCGTGCGGGCCGGAATTCATGAGGCGCAAATCGCCGGCCGTTTTCATGAGGTTGACGGCCAGGGCTTTCAACAGGCCGGAAACTTCCGCGAACACGTCGTTGTTCTGCGTGATGTCCATGGGGTATTCGGCAAGAGCCAGGCCGATGTCGGTGATGCGGCGCAGTTCTTCAAGGGTACGGAAGCGCACGGCGCGGTCGGAATTGTCGCTCAGCCCCACGGCCGTGCCGCCGAGGTTGACCTGACGCAGCCGTTCTTCGATTTTGTACAGACGCCAGCGGTCGCGGGCCAGAGCCTGGGCATAGGCGCCGAACTCTCCGCCCAGGGTCACCGGGACGGCGTCCATAAGTTCGGTCCGGCCCAGCTTGGCGATGTCGTCGAAGGCGTTTTCTTTTTCCTGCAGCGTCTGCTGCAGGGAGGCGCACTCCGCGCTCAGGTCGCGCAGACGTTCTATGGCCGCGATACGCAGCGCCGTCGGGTAGACGTCGTTGGTGGACTGCCCCCGGTTCACGTCGTCCAGCGGATGCACGACGTCGTATTCGCCGGGACGGCGGCCCAGGAGCAGCAGAGCCGTGTTCGCGAGCACCTCGTTGACGTTCATGTGCGAGGAAGTGCCCGCGCCGCCCTGTAGGGCGTCGATGATGAACATGTCGTCGGCTGCGCCGGCGAGAACCTTGTCGCAGGCGGCGGCCACGGCCTCGTACACGCCGGGCCGGCCTGTGCCCGTATGGATGCAGGCGAGCGCTGCCGCCTTCTTGACCTTCACCATGGCGCGGATAAGGCGCATATCCGTCCGTCTGCCGCCGAGGGCGAAGTTTTCCCGCGCCCTGGCGCTGTGTATCCCGTACAGGGCGTTGTCGGGCAGTTCCATCCGGCCGAGAATGTCTTCTTCAATTCGCATGCGGAATCCTCAATGCCCGTGAGCTTGCTTACGAAAATACCGATTGGGGGACCCTTACGAATGGATTAAAGTCAACTACGTTTTTTTCTCCCTACCCGCAAGAAACCCTGAAGTACCTCATCGTTAAACGCCCCCCGCGCCGGGCATTCGCGCCGGGCTGGACCTTGCCGGCGCATGATGCTATATTTCTCAAAACACACCTTCTCCCGCCGCGCGACGGCACAACGCACCGAAAGGATGCACAGGCATCTTTCCGTTGCCGGATATCCCGGCAACACGCGCGCCGGAGTATACCCCACCGAGAAACTCCATGGGCATCATTCACCAGACGGGCGGAAACCGCGTCTTTACTCTTCAGGACAGGGAAAAACCCCAACTTTTCAGAGAACTGTTCCCGTACACCAGCGTCTGCCGCACCTCCTTCGACAAGGTGCTGCTGACGCCGAACCCCGGCGACAGAATGCACATCACCGATACCACCTTCCGCGACGGACAACAGGCCCGCACTCCGTATACAGTCAGACAGATTGCCCGCATGTTCGATTTCCTGCACCGCCTGGGCGGCAAAACCGGCCTGATCCGCGCCTCGGAATTTTTCATCTACTCCGCCAAAGACCGCAAGGCCGTGGAAGTCTGCCGCTCGCGCGGCTACCGGTTCCCCCAGATCACTGCCTGGATCCGCGCCGATAAACAAGACCTCAAGCTGGTGCGGGACATGGAATTCGCCGAAACCGGCATGCTGACCAGCGTTTCCGACTACCATATTTTTCTGAAGCTGAACAAAACCCGCCGGCAGGCCATGGACATGTACGCGGATCTGGCCGAACAAGCCCTGGAATGGGGCATCATCCCGCGCTGCCACTTTGAAGACGTCACCAGGGCGGATATTTACGGCTTTTGCCTGCCTCTGGCCCAAAAACTCATGGAACTTTCCCACGCGAGCGGCATGCCCGTCAAAATCCGCCTCTGCGACACCATGGGCTACGGCGTACCCTGGCCGGGCGCGGCCCTGCCCCGTTCCGTGCAACGCATCGTGCGAACCTTCATCGACGAGGCCGGAGTGCCGGGCGAATATCTGGAATGGCACGGGCACAACGATTTCCACAAGGTGCTGGTCAACGGCGTCACTGCCTGGCTGTACGGCTGCGGCGCGGTGAACGGCACACTCTTCGGTTTCGGAGAACGCACCGGCAATACCCCCCTGGAAGCCCTGCTCATCGAATATATCTCGCTCACCGGCGACGACGCGGCGGCCGATACCGCTATTTTGAGCGAAGTAGCGGAATTTTTTGAAAAAGAACTGCGGTATCAGATTCCGCACAACTATCCCTTCGTCGGCCGCGACTTCAACGCCACAAGCGCCGGCGTCCACGCCGACGGCCTGACCAAAAACGAGGAAATCTACAATATCTTCGATACGCGCCGGCTGCTGAACCGCCCCGTTCCCATTACCCTTACGGACAAAACCGGCCGCGCAGGCGTGGCATACTGGATCAACACCAACCTGCGTCTGCCCGAAGGCCGGCATATCTCCAAAAAACACCCTGCCGTGGGGCAGATATACGACGCCGTCATGGCCGCGTACGAAGGCGGACGCACGACCAGCTTCTCACATGAGGAAATCGAAGCCCTCGTCCAGCGCTATATGCCGGAACTCTTCGTCACCGAGTTCGACCACGTCAAACAGACCGCCGGCGACCTCTCCGCCCGTCTCATCCAACGCCTTGCCCGCAACAAGGAACTGACGGGCTTCGGCGAAGACGCCCTGGCCCGCCTCTACGCCTTTGCCGCCGAATACCCGTTCATCCAGTACCTCTATCTCACGGACGACAAAGGCACGCTGAAATGCGCCGCAATCACCGACCCCAACTACAAGGAGCGCTACGAAGCCCTGCCCGTGGGCTACGATTTTTCCCAGCGCGAATGGTTCAAGATTCCCATGCAGACCGGCGACCTGCATATCATGGATCTCTACCAGTCCATGATTACAAGCAAACTGGTGATTACCGTGTCCTGCGCGGTCACCGACGAAAAGGACCGCATCGTGGGCGTCCTCGGCGCGGACCTCCAACTTGAACAACTGCTCAAGCGCGCCCAGTCCCTCCAACAGGAGGTCGCCCCCGGCGACGAGGCCGACGCCGACGCCGCTGCCGAAGCCGATGCCGACAACGGCGGTGAAGCGGCAACCGTATAACGGGGCTCCACCCCTTGACCCCGCCGGGACTCTGTCCCGGACTCTGCCGGGGGAAATGATTTCCCCCGGACCCCCTCATTCCGGACGAGGGTATCTTCTTGACATATCAATCGGGCGTGTAAGGGAATCATCGACTTTGCGCCGCGATTCCGGCCGCCCCATAGAGGGAAGATGCGGACAAGCGCTTACAGACCGGAAAATGAGGGTCCAGGGGGGTTACCCCCCTGGCGGGGTGCAGGGGCAGAGCCCCTGGAAATATTTCAATGTTCGGCCTTGCGCCTGCTCAGGCCAAGGGTGTGGGGCGGAGCCCCGCAAAAAGTATCTGATAAAGAAGGCTCCATGCGAAAAACAGTATATTGGATAGAAGGTGACGGCGTAGGCCCGGAAATCTGGCGGGCCGCGCGTCCGGTCATTGATGCGGCCCTGCGCCTGGAGTCCGGCCCGACGCTGGACTGGGCGGAACTTCCCGCGGGGGAGAAAGCCCTGGCCGAAACGGGCAGTCATTTGCCCGAGTCCGTGCTGCGCACCCTGTCACAGGCTGATGTCGCCGTGAAAGGCCCGCTCGGCACGCCGGTAGGATCGGGCATGCGCAGCCTGAACGTCACTTTGCGGCAGGCGCTCGACCTGTACGCCTGCATCAGGCCGGTGCGGCATTTTTCAGGGATCGAGAGCCCGGTCAGGCATCCCGAGCGGGTGGACATTGTTGTCTTCCGCGAGAATACGGAAGACGTCTACGCCGGCATCGAATACGCGGCCGGCAGCCCCGAGGCCCGCAGGCTGCTTGCCTTTCTGCGCGAGCAACTCGGCGCGACGTCACTGCGCGGCGACGAGGCCGCGGGCGTCAAGCCCATGTCGGAATACGCCTCGGTGCGGCTCATACGCCGCGCCCTGCGTTACGCCCTGGACCGGGGACTCGGCAGCCTGACCCTGGTGCACAAGGGCAATATCATGAAATACACCGAGGGTGCCTTTCGCCGCTGGGGTTACGAACTGGCGGCGCGCGAGTTCGCCGGGCAAACCTGCACGGAAAGCGACCCTGAACCCGGCAAGCTGGTGGTCAAGGACCGCATCGCCGACGCCATGTTCCAGGAAATACTCCTGCGTCCGGAGCGGCACAGGGTGCTGGCGGCTTCCAACCTGAACGGCGACTATCTTTCCGATGCCCTGGCCGCGCAGGTCGGCGGCCTGGGCCTTGCGCCCGGCGTCAACATGTCCGACAGCTTGGCGTTTTTTGAAGCGACGCACGGCACGGCGCCGGATATCGCAGGCAAAGACAGGGCCAACCCCGGCAGCCTGATGCTCTGCGGAGCCATGCTGCTGGAGCACCTCGGCGTACCGAAAGCGGCGGGGCGCATCCGCGCCGCCCTGGAAAAGAGCATCGCCGCCAAAAGCGTGACGGCGGATCTCGCAACGCAGGTGCCCGGCGCGAAAACGGTCGGTTGCGCCGCTTTCGGCGATATTGTCGGAGCGAACCTGTGATCCGGCTCATCAACGAACCTGTGGTGTTGCGCAAAGGCGTAATCCTGAGCGCGGCCGAGGCCGAGGCGCTGGACATCGACAGGGCAGCCGCGCGCCGGGGAACGATAACCGCCCGCATTCTGGCGGCGCACGATCGGCAAACCGCCGGCCGGCCCGATGAGCGGCATCCCGAGGGAGGAGAACCCGGCGGCGGGGCGGCCTTGCTGCGCCTGCGTTTCGATGCCCTGGCTTCGCACGACATCACCTATGTGGGCATTGTTCAGACGGCGCGGGCCGGCGGCCTGCGCGAGTTCCCCATGCCCTATGTGCTGACCAACTGTCATAACAGCCTGTGCGCGGTGGGCGGGACCGTCAACGAGGACGACCATGTTTTCGGGCTGTCCGCCGCGCGCAGGTACGGCGGCATTTTCGTGCCCCCGCATCTCGCGGTCATTCATCAGTATGTCCGTGAAATGATGACCGTCTGCGGCGGCATGATTTTGGGCTCGGACAGCCATACCCGTTACGGCGCGCTGGGCGTCATGGGCATAGGCGAGGGGGGGC
>JAITEY010000042.1 GCA_031281815.1 Desulfovibrio sp.
CCGGCATCATTTCAGTATGTTTCAACAGTATTGCGGAGGTTCTCATGAAAAAGCTGTTTTCCATCACGGCCGCGGCCGCGCTTGCCGGCGCACTCGCGCTCACTCCGGCCTTTGCCTCGGATGCAAGCAAAAGCGGGGACATGACGAAAAGCCGGGGGATGCAGTCCGGCGACATGAAAAAGGACGACATGCAGTCCGACGGCATGAACAAAGGCGATATGAAGCCGGACGGCGGCATGCAGTCCGGCGGGGGCATGGACAAAGACGATATGAAAAAAGACGACGGTATGAAAAAAGACGGCGGCGCGGGCAAAATGTAAACCCGAAATGTCGGGCGGCAAAGCGACGAATACTCCCCTTGCCGCCCGGCGCGCGGCGGAAGACGGTCTGCCATCGCGTCGGCGTATGACCGTCGGCTTGTGTCCCGGGCGTCAACCGCCTATACTGTACAGTGTTTTACAAGCCGCTGCCGGGTAGTTGTATGTACCGAATTCTCATTGTTGAAGACGAAGTGAAAATAGCGGAAACCGTCAAGCAATACCTTGAACGCGACGGGCACGACGTCCGGCACGTCACAACCGCAGCCGATGCGCTCAGTTGCGTAACTGCGGAAACTGATCTGATTATTCTTGATCTCATGCTGCCTGACGGACAAGGGGAAGACGTCTGCGAACGGGTCGTCGCACTCTATGATACTCCTGTGATCATGCTGACCTCAAAGAGCAGCGAGCAGTCGAGAATAAGCGGTTTCGCACGCGGGGCCGACGATTATCTGACCAAACCCTTCAGCCCCAGAGAGTTGGCGATGCGCGTAAAATCCGTCCTGAAACGCGCCCGTCCCAAAGATAACGTCATCCACCTGGAAGACGACATAGTTTTGTTTCTTGACCGGCGGGCCGTTACCAAGAAAGGGACAACAGTCAAGCTGACACCGAACGAATACGCCATACTGCTGTGCCTTGCGAATAACCGGCAAGCTGCCGTCGGCCGTGACAAGCTGATAGAGTATATCAATGCTCATGACGCTTTTGACAGGACTGTTGATGTACATGTCAGACATCTCAGACAGAAAATTGAGGACGATCCGGGGAATCCGCGCATCATCAAAACTGTTCACGGCTTCGGCTATATGCTGGGGGTGAAGCGATATGCGTAAAAGATGGCCGTTTACACGATTATTCACAGTTTCTTTTACGCTTATTACAGCCTTGACCGTGACGGTGTTCATTTTTTTCGGACTCCGCATCATCGACAGGTTTTTTTCATACTATGTGGACAAGGTGCATGAGGAGACGCAGCATATGCTGGTCATGCAGGCGGCCGCGCACTATAAAATGTTCGGCACATGGAACAGCTATGACGGAGCGGAAATCGGAGCCGCGGCGAAATTGTCCGGCGACTATTTCACACTTACGGACAATCAGGGCAACACGGTCTACACCAGTGAAAAAGACGTGGAGCGATGCTGCGCCAACCGCAATCACATGTACACCCGGGTCACATATCCTGTTCTGGTGGAGGAGCAACCCGTCGGCGAACTGACCGCCGGGTATTTCTCCAACCACATCACATCGCCGGAAGCCGACGCCTTTCGCGGCAGCGGCGTTTCCCTCGTCATCCTTGCCATCCTTTGCATAAGCCTGAGCGGAGCGTTGGTCTCCATCCTGTTCTTTTACCGGCTTTCAAAACCTATTCGCGATATTGCCGCCACTGCAAAAGAAATATCAAAGGGGCACTTGCAAAGCAGGGTTTCCATAAAAAGCAATGTGTCGGAAATGCATGAAATTGCGGACTCAATCAATGCTCTTGGAGACTCCCTGCTCAATCAGGAAAAGTTTCGACAACAACTTATTGTCGAACTTTCACATGAATTGCGCACCCCCCTGCAAATCCTGATCAATCAGATTGAAGCCATGCTTGACGGCATATACAAAGCCGACAAGTCACGCCTTGATTCCATGCATGCGGAAATCGCCCGCACCGGCGAACTGCTGAATGAACTTGAAGACCGTCTCATTTACGAAAACGACACCTTTGAATTGAATATCGCGACAACCGACATATCGACAATCACCACGAAAGTGGCTTTGGGGCACGAGGGCGGTTTCGCGCAAAGAGGGCTGGAATTTGTCGCTGATATTGAACCGGACATTCTTGTCGACGCCGATTCGGTGCGCTATGCCCAGGTACTCATCAATCTGCTTTCCAATGCGCAGAAGTACACGGCCGAAGGAAGCATTTCCCTCTCTTTGAAACGTGAAGGCGGTGCGGTGGAACTCATCATTACGGATACCGGCGAGGGTATCGCTCCGGAAGTCATCGGGAACATCAACAGCCGCTCCGTGCAGTCTTTCAAAGCCGTGAACAGCAAAGGAGTAGGGCTGTACATCACAAAGCTCATTATCGACAAGCACGGCTGGAAATTCCATATAGACAGCGAAATCAATGCCGGGACGCGCATCCGCGTAATCATGTAAACAAGAAGCATGCGATTCAAGAGCGCCGCTGTCCGGTTTATTCCCTATGAAGAAATGGATGCGCAAAACTATGGGGAACTGAAACCCCTTGTCAAATAGTCAGGCAGGTCGGCCGGCACAAGCCGCGCGGCAGCTTTACCGCAGGGAACTGAAAACCCTTGTCAAATAAGCAAAGGCAGTCTTGGCGCTCAAAAAGCCGCGCTCGGACTGATAGTCTTCGATTTTTTGATTTTCGCGGAGCTTCGGGTATGCGCGCCCCTTGAAGAGGAAGCGGTTGGAGGCGGCATCCAGACTCGAACTGGAGATAAAGGTTTTGCAGACCTCTGCCTTACCACTTGGCTATGCCGCCGCATACGGATGGGTTTTGGAGCGGGAGACGGGATTTGAACCCGCGACTTCAACCTTGGCAAGGTTGCACTCTACCGCTGAGTTACTCCCGCGCAACAACCGAACCGCTACCATTTACCCCCGTGAAGGATTTCTGTCAATATCCGAACAACACACCGCGAGTACATAAGTTTACATCATAACATACTGATATACAACAGAAAAATATTCAGGGCTTCGCCGCCGGGCGCAATCTCAAGCGCAAGACGCGCAGGTAGAGAGCGGGAATTTTCTTGCCTTTTTGCCTGTTACACTCCATACTCTCCCCCGGTTGCCGGGCAAGCCGCAGCGTTCGCGCACAGGCGGACGGAGTTGCCGGGAGCAGCCGGAGGGAGGAGCTTATGTCCGGAACACTCACTGTGGCCGTGGCGGGCGCAACCGGCGCCGTCGGCCGTGAAATGCTGAGAATCCTTGAGGAACGCAGGTTCCCCGCTTCCACCGTCAAGGCACTGGCCTCATCGCGCTCCGCAGGCACGAAACTGCCCTTCGGAGGCACGGAACTCACCGTCACCGAACTGCGTGAAGACTCTTTCGACGGCGTCGACCTAGCTTTGTTCTCCGCCGGCGGCGGTACTTCGGAAAAATTCGCCCCGCACGCCGTGCGCTCAGGCTGCGTCGTCGTGGACAACTCCAGCGCTTGGCGCATGGACGACCGCTGCCCCTTGGTGGTGCCGGAAGTCAACGCCCACGCCATCGCCGGGCATCAAGGCATCGTTGCCGACCCCAACTGCTCCACCATACAGATGGTGCTCGTCCTGCACCCGTTGCGCACAATCGCGCCGATCCGCCGCGTGGTCGTTTCCACCTACCAGGCCGTTTCCGGCACCGGGCAAAAAGCCGTGGACGAACTGGACCGCCAGGTGCGGCGCATGTTCAACATGGAAGAACCCGAAGTCGC
>JAITEY010000050.1 GCA_031281815.1 Desulfovibrio sp.
TACGGGTTGGGACGCCGGGAACTGTGGAGGCAGATCATTCTGCCGGGCGCGCTGTCCTCCATACTGGTAGGCGTGAGGTTTTCCCTGGGCGTTATGTGGATGACGCTGATTGTGGCCGAGGCCATAGCCGCGTCCAGCGGCATAGGCTACATGGCTTCCAATGCCAGGGAAATGATGCAGACCGACGTCATGGTGCTTTCCATACTCTTGTACGCCCTGCTGGGGAAACTGGCCGACGTGACGGCCCGTCACCTTGAACGGCGCTGGCTGGCCTGGAGGCCGGAATTTCTGAAGGCCGTCGCATGATGCCGCTGTCGGGAGCAACAAACGGTGAAGCCGGCGCGACGCAGCGGCGCGGGGATGCCCCGGCCGGGGTGGAGGTGCGCATAGTCGGCCTGGAAAAATCCTATGCCGGACGCAAGGTGCTCGACGCGTTGAATTTTTCCATGCGTCCCGGCGAATTCGCGGCGGTGGTCGGGCGCAGCGGCTGCGGCAAAAGCACCTTGCTGCGCCACCTGGTGGGGTTGGAATTGCCGGATGCCGGCGCCGTGTACGTCGACGGGCAACGGCGCGACTATCTGCATGCGGACACGCGCATGATGTTCCAGGAGGACCGCCTTTTGCCATGGAAAAGCGTGTTGCGCAACGTGGCTCTGGGGCTGGACGGAGAGGAAGGGATGCAGGCGGCCGGGGCCGCCCTGGAGGCCGTCGGGCTGGCCGACAGGGTGGATGATTGGCCGGCCGTGCTGTCGGGCGGACAGAAGCAGCGCGTATCGCTGGCCAGGGCGCTGGCGCACGCTCCGCGTTTTTTGTTGCTGGACGAACCTATGGGCGCTCTTGACGCGCTGACGCGTCTGGAGATGCAGCGGCTTATCGAACGGCTTTGGCTGGAGAGGAAGTTTACCACGCTGTTGGTCACGCACGACGTGGGTGAGGCGATTACGCTGGCCGACCGGATTATTTTACTGGAATGCGGCCGGATTGCCGAGGACCTGACAGTGGACCTGCCGCGACCGCGCCGCAGAGGCGGCAGCGAATTCGGCCGCCTTGAAGCGGAAGTTCTGGAATGGATTATGAGCGTACACGGCGGCTTTATCTGACGTGTTTCCGCTCAGGAGCCGACCCGCAGAGCGTCCGTTTGAGGTCACAATGTGTGACCTCAAAGAATTCCACTCCGCTCAGGCAAGCATCCCCAGCGCGTCGCGCATTTCCAGTTTCAGGCGGTTGTAGACCGCATCCTGTATGCCCGGCGACGACGACGAGAAGTGTCCGGCCCGCAGGGCATAGATTTGCGTTATCAGCCTGCGGCTTTCGGCTTGGGCCGCCTGCGACCCGTTAATCCCGGCCGGCCGGAGTTTGTCGGGGTTCACATTCGCCATAGCCCTGCTTACGATGCGGACGGCGCCGGCCGGACCGTGCTGGACGGCCGTGCTGAACAGCACTTCGCGCAACACCGGGGGCAGATTGTCGAAGGAAACGCCCGTTACCCCGGCTATGCCCGCGACAGCGGGCTCAAAGTGGCTTGTGCGGATGAAGTCGCTCTGCAACTGCTCAAAACGCTCCGGCTGTTCCGCGGCTATCTTGCGCCACTCCGTCGGCATGCGCCCGGAGCGGCTCCCGGTATTCGCCGGTCCGCACACGGACAGGCGGCTTGCAAGGTCCGGGGCCGTGTCGCGCAAATACCCGATAAAGGCGCGCATGGTTCCGACGCGCGACGCTATCTGGAACTTCCCGTAGGATGTGCCGCCTTTGCCGTCATAACCTATGGCGGCGATGCCTTCCTCGCCGGATTCAAATTTCGCGGCCAGCGCGCCGATTTCGTTGCCGGGCGTCACAGGCAGCGTCGGGAGCGCGGAGCGGCGCGCGTCGCGTCCGGAGGCGAGGGTGGTTTTTCTCAGGTTTTCGGCCGCGCGAGCCGCTTGCGCCTCGGGGAAGACCCCGTCCGAGGCCGCGCCGCGCGCCGACGCCGGGTCAAGCAAGGTCGCGCGCGTCGCTACCTTGTCCGGACGCCGCATATCGTATCCCAATTTTCTCAGCGCGGTTTCAGCGCTTTTGGAGGCAAATCCTTCAGCGATGAAGCTGTACCCGGCGCCGTCGCCGCTGTGGCGCCCGAAACGCGCATAGGTGTCTTGCCCCGCAGCGGAAGCATGGGCAGCGAACATGGCGGTATTTTGGCGCAGCGCCGTCGGAGCGGGCGCGGCGATGCCGGACGTATCGTCACCCGCAGCGCGTTTGCGCGTGTCGACCATGCCTATGCCGTTTCTCCCTGTTATGGGACGGCCGGAAATACGGGGCGCGGAGGCGGGCATCCGTTGGGCCGTCGCGCGCGCCGCGTCCGTTGCGATATTCGTCCGCAGGGCCGAAGCTTCAGCGACGGACGTCCGCGCGGTAGGGGAAGTCCGCGCGCCTTCGGGCGCATACGCGGTATTCAGGGTCGGCTTGGCGGGTTCCGGCGCTCGTTTGACGACGAGTCCTTCCGGGCGGGCGCGAGTTGCGGGCGCCGGACGCGCGTTTGCCGGTACGGCGGCCTGCGCGGCCTTGTACGCCGCAGCCACGGCGCCCGGAACCGTTTGCGCGGCCGGTTTGTTCGCTCCCGGCTGCTCGGCCTTGAGGTATGATGCGAAACTTTCTCCCGACCGCTCGGGGCGCGGGACTTTTTTTCCCGTTGCGGCGCGTTCGGAGGAAGCCGCTCCGTCGAAAGTGAGGGTGGGTCCGGCATTAAGCATAGCTGTCTCCTGCTCCGCCGCGCTGTGCGTTATGAGCCGACGTGTCGCGGCAAACATGCAAGGCGGCGCCGGCTAAAGCGTAGCAAAGCCCGTGCCGTATTGATTTTTTCCTGTATAATCACAGGAGTGGATATTGGCTTGAGCCCAGTGCGCCGAGCCGCGTCAAGATTTCGGCCGCATACGCCCGACGCGGCAGTGCGTCTTGCCCGCTGCCTGTGGTAACGATTTGCCGCCCCGTGCGTATATGTGGCAGGGATCGACAAGATTTCGGCCTCTTGCGTATATCAGGATATTTCTATATATTGAAACAGACGCGCGTTCCGTCAATAAAGACCGCAAAACCGCGCGTACGCGCCGACGCACACAGATGTCGCGGCTCGCGGCCGCGGACATACGCAACACCGCGTGTGCGCGGCCGTGCTTTGCAATCACCGTACAGGGAGCAACAATGCCCATCAATATACCGGCCGACCTGCCCGCCCGCGGCATGTTGGAGGCGGAAAATATTTTCGTCATGAGCGAGGAACGGGCTGTGCGGCAGGACATCCGCCCCTTGCGCATCGCCATCGTCAACCTCATGCCGACCAAAACGGCGACCGAACTGCAGCTTCTACGCCTGCTCGGCAATTCGCCCGTGCAGGTGGACATCACCCTGATCAAGGCCGAGAGCCACGTTTCCAAAAACACCGCCGCCGACCATCTGGAACGCTTTTACACCAGCTTTGCCGCCGTGCGGGAAAAAAAATTCGACGGCATGATCATCACCGGCGCGCCGGTGGAAAAACTGCCCTTCGAACAGGTGGATTACTGGGACGAACTGACGGAAATCATGGACTACTCGCGCACGAGCGTGTTTTCCACCATCTACCTGTGCTGGGGCGCCCAAGCCGGGCTGTACCGTCATTTCGGCATAGGCAAGCATGAGTTGCCGCAAAAGCTGTCCGGGGTTTTCCCGCACAAGCTGACGCAGCGTTTCAACCCCATATTCCGGGGGTTTGACGACGCATTCGCCATGCCGCATTCGCGTTATACCGAGGTGCGGCGCGCCGACATCGAGGCCGCGCCCGGTCTGGAGATACTGGCGGAATCGCAGGAGGCCGGCCCCTGTATCATGAAAGACAAAAAACGCCGGCAATTTTTCATCATGGGGCACATGGAATACGACGGCGACACCCTCGGCGCCGAGTACCGGCGCGATCTGGACAAAGGGCTGCCCATCGCCGTGCCCGTCGGCTATTACCCCGACGACAACCCTTCCAAAGTCCCTTCGGTGACGTGGCGCGCCCATGCCAACCTGTTCTTTTCCAACTGGATGAACTTTTACGTCTACCAGGACACGCCCTATGACCCCGAGGCAATCGGCGGAGACGAGAACGGCCGCTGAACCCCGTCGCTTTTTGTCCCGCGGCGGACCGTTTCCTTATGTTTCCCATCTCCCCGCTGACCGTTTCCCTATGTTTCCCATCCCCCGGCAGGCCGTTTCCCTATGTTTTCCCACCCTCTGACAGACCGTTTTCTGGAGCATCTCCTGATAGGCAAGGGGTTGTCGGAAAACACTCTGGGCGCTTACAGCGCGGATTTGGCCGATTTTATGGGCTTTCTGGAAGAGCGGCTCCCCGCCGGCGACAAGGATGCCGGCCCGGACCTGCGCCGCGTCGACGAACAGTTGCTTTTTCTGTACATTGTCTACGCGCGGGGCCGGGGCTTGGGGAAACGCAGCCTGGCCAGACGGCTTTCCGCCTTGCGCGGTTTTTTCGCCTTTGCCCGTGAAGA